>JBFYOJ010000072.1:0-17035 GCA_041303885.1 Acidimicrobiia bacterium
GTTGCCCTTGACCAGGCTCAGATTGAGCGGGATGGACGGTATCTCCCCGGATGCGAACCCGATGACGAGGAGACGCCCATTCCACTTGGTCGAGCGAAGCGCCAACTCGGTGTGTGGACCGCCCACCGGGTCGTAGACCACATCGACACCGTCACCTCCGGTCGCCGAGGCGATCCCGTCGCGGAGCGGTGTCTGATCCGGGCGGAGGATGACGTCGGCACCCGCATCGACGGCGGCAACGGCCTTCTCGTCGGACGAGACCGAGGCGAGGACCCGTGCCCCGAGAGCTTTCCCGATCTGGATCGCGGCGATGCCCACCCCGCCGGCGGCACCGAGCACGAGAAGCGTCTCGCCCTGGCTCAGACCACCTCGATCCACCAGTGCGTGATACGAGGTCCCGTATGCCACGGGAATCGAGGCGCCTGCCTCGAAGGAAACGTGATCGGGGAGCCGCATGACCGATGCGGGGTAGGCGATAGCCCGTTCTGCCATCGCCCCGATCCCGACGAAACCGCAGACCCGATCACCCGGGGTGAGCCCATCCCTGGTGTCCGCAGACACCACGATGCCCCCGAACTCGCCGCCCGGGACGAAGGGAAGCTCGGGCTTGGTCTGGTATTGGCCGGCCACCATCAGAGTGTCCGCGAAGTTGACTGCGGCCGCCTTCACACTTATCAGGGCAGTACCGGGGAGGGGCGTTGGATCGGGGAAGTCGCCGACGCGAAGGGCGTCGAGCCCGTCGTAGCTCTCACAGATCAGTGCGCGCATCCGGGAAGACTACGGGCGCCGGCGTCCCGGCTCTGACACAATCGGATCGTGCCTATCGAGCCGAACCCATCCATGTTCGACCTTCCGCGTGCCTCTCCCGAAGATGGTGACGTCGTGGCCGTGGGTGCCGACCTCGAGCCGGGCACTCTCCTCCAGGCCTATCGGAAGGGGCTCTTTCCGATGTACCTCCTGGATGGGCATCTCGGTTGGTGGTCACCGGTGGAGCGAGCGATCCTCCCGCTACGAGGTCTCCGCATCAGCCGCTCGCTCCGTAAGTCGACGAGGCGTTACCAGGTGTCGGTCGACGCGGACTTCGAAGGGGTGATCGGGAGCTGCGCCGATCCGGGGCGGCGGGATCCCTGGATCACCGACGAGCTCATCGAGGCGTACGTCCAGCTTCATCGTCTCGGATGGGCCCATTCGATCGAGGTGTGGGACAACGAGGGGACGCTGGTCGGGGGTCTGTATGGGGTCTCGATAGGCGGGTTGTTCGCCGGGGAGTCGATGTTCCACGACGCCCGGGACGCGTCGAAGGTCGCCCTGGTCCATCTGGTCGTCGTGATGAACCAGGGAGGGGGCCGGCTGCTCGATGTGCAATGGCAGACACCACATCTCGAGTCGCTCGGCGCCGTTGTGATCGGCCGGGAGGAGTACTTGAGAAGGCTCGAGGAAGCCCTCGACGGCCCCGATCCCTTCATTTCTGCACACAGGAGCGACTCCCGGTAGAGTCGCCAGGCTGTCGCTGGAGGAGCGTTGCGGGCCGTCGTCGCCGGAGTGGATCTCAGTGCCATGGGTCGGCGGGTGGCCGAGAGGGCAGGGATGATTGCCGAGGCGTGGGGAGAGCCGCTTCATCTGGTGCACGTCCTCGAACCGGTCGCGGAGGCGATGATCGAGCCCTCCCTTGCCCGGCTGATGCGGGAGTACCAGAGAGACGGGGCCGAGCGCCTTGCTGCCTGGATTCAGGAGCGGACCAAGGCTCCGGTCAGCCTCGAGGTCGTCAAGGGCTCACCTTCCTGGGAGTTGTCGGCGAGGTCGAAGACGGCGAGTCTCGTCGTGGTCGGCTCCTCCAGTCTCGATGCCTTTTCTGTCGGTCCCGTGGCCAAGAGAGTGGCACGCAAGGCGGCAGGCGACACACTGGTGGTTCGACGACAGCCCCGTGTGCCATATCGCAAGATCATTGCCGCAGTGGACTTCTCCGAGCACTCGAAGACGGCCGTCGGTCGGGCGATCGAGTTGTTCCCCGAAGCCGACACCACCGTCCTCTACTCGCTGCCGACCAGATTCGACTCGGCCCTTGCCGGCGCCGGGTTGTTCCAGGAGGAGGTGGAGGCGACGCGCGGGATGCGTCTGTCACGAGCCGAGGAGCGGATGGAGAGCTTCGCCGCGTCGTGGGATGGCGACGTCCGGACACTGGTGGTGGACGGGCCGCCGACCGAGACCATCGAAGAGGTGGTGCGGAGAAGAGGGGCCGATCTGGTCGTGGTGGGCAGTCGTGGAGCCACTGCCACCCGCATGGTGCTCTTGGGAACTGTTGCCGAGGGCCTGGTCACCGAGGCCCCCTGTGATGTGTTCGTGGCCAGATCGAGGGCCCCGTTCAGGCGGCCCTAGCCTCAGCCCTCGATCGGCTGTCCCGCCAGGATGGGGAATCTCAACGTGAATGTCGTCCCGGCGGGGCTCGAGTCGACCGATATGTCCCCACCACTTCGGGTCACGATCGTGTGCACGGTGTGCAGCCCCAGACCCGTGCCCTTGCCGGGCGCCTTGGTGGTGAAGAAGGGATCGAAAACACGCTTCTGCACTTCGGGGTCGATTCCCGGGCCGGTGTCGGAGATCCTGATGACCGCCTCCCCGTCTTCCTGGTTGGCGCGAATGGTGAGAGTGCCGTCGCCTTCCATCGCGTCGGCCGCGTTGTCGATCAGATTGGTCCAAACCTGGTTGAGGTCCCGACCGGACGCCTCGATCGAAGGTAAGTCGGGCTCGAAGTCGAGCACTGTCTCGATCCCGCGCAGCTTGTGCTTCAGGAGGATCAGGGTGTCGCTTATCCCTTCGGTCGGGTGGATCTCCTGAACCGGAGCCTGATCCAGATAGGAGTAGTTCTTCACCACCCGGACCAACTCGGAGATGCGGCCGGCCGCGATTCGAACTTCTCCGATCAGTTGTGCGGCAAGACAACGAAGACCCAGCCAGTGGGCGAACTTGGTCGCGACATCCGGGTCGAGGTTCCTTGTCACCTCTTCGAGGAGGCTGACCGTCCAGCCGTCCCCGGCCAGGGCCGGGGCCAACTCCCAGGCGTCAGGAACGCCGAGAGCCTGCAGCGATTCGACCAGTTCCTCCTCGAGCGAGGCACGAGTGAGGGGATCCAGGGAGCTTGGCTTCTCCGGCGTGGGAATCGGCCCGCTGAGAAGGGCGCCGATCCCGGACAGTTCGATGGTGGCATCCCCGAGGGCGACGTAGACCTCCTCGGCCCGGGCCATGCTCCGGCCCACGGCGGCAGCGGGATTGTTCAGCTCGTGCATCAGCTGGGCGGCCATCCGACCCAGCGCGGCCATCCGCTCCTCGTGACGGAGGGTGTCCTCGATGCCGCGCAGACGCGAGGTGACCGTTCGGAACATCCGTCGCACCACCCTCGAGTCGCCGATCAGCTCTTCGAAGGCCGCAGCCGGGATGCGGATCAGGGTTGCCGGGGTGGCAGTCGTCACGCTGGCAGTGCGCGGCGCATTGTCGAGGAGCGCAATCTCCCCGACCACCTCGCCCGGGCCCAGGGTGGCGAGAACGACCTCGCGATCACTGCCCATCTTCGTGACTCGCAACTCGCCCTCGACGACGACGAACATGTCCTCGGACAGGGAGTCCTCCTCGATGATCCTGGTCTCGGCGGGGACGACGATCTGCTCCGATTCCCGACACACCTGGTCGAGCAAGGCCTGGGGTAGATCCGTGAAATAGGGGAGACCCCGCAGGGTCTCGGCGATGTCGCTCAAAGTGCGGCCAGGTGCTGGTGGACGAAGCGAATGGAGGTTGCACCTTCGCCGACGGCACCGGCGACTCTCTTGATCGAGCCGTGGCGGACATCGCCGGCGGCGAAGATCCCGGGGACACTGGTTTCGAGGGGGAGCGGGTCGCGCTCCACATTCCAACTTTTCAACGGGCCGAGGTCGGTCCCGGTGAGGATGAATCCGCCTTCGTCGAGCTGTAGCAAGTCGCCCACCCAATCGGTGTGTGCGGTCTGCCCGATGAATATGAACAGGGCCCCGGCCGGGACCTGCTCCTCAACCGATGTCTGGCGGTCACGGATCACCAGACCCTCGAGATGGGTACCACCGAACGCGGAGAGGACCTGTGAGAAGGGCCGGACATGGACGGCGGGGTTGGCGTCGATGTTGTCGATCAGATACTGGGACATCGTCTGTGCGAGGTCGTCGCCGCGGATCAGGATGGTCACCGAATCAGTGAATCGGGATAGGAAGAGAGAGGCCTGTCCTGCCGAGTTGCCCCCGCCGACCACGTACATCGGCTGGTCGCGATGGCTGGACGCCTCGATGTTCGAGGTCCCGTAGTAGACGCCGGCCCCGATCAAGGGCTCCAGTCCCTCGGCGGTGAGCCGTCGGTACGAGACCCCGGAGGCGATGACCATCGCCTTGCATGTGACGTCCTTGTCGTCGGCCATGTGAACGGTGATGAAGGGGTCGTTCCTGGTGAGAGCGGTCACCGTGCCCGGAACGAGGATCTCGGCGCCGAGCCGCTGTGCCTGGCTGGCGGCACGGCGGGCCAGATCTGCTCCGCTGATCCCCTTGGGGAAGCCGAGATAGTTCTCGATCATGGTGCTCTGCCCTGCCTGGCCCCCTGGTGCCTCCTCCTCGACGAGGAGCGTGCTGAGTCCCTCGGAGGCGCCGTACACGGCTGCGGCCAACCCGGCGGGGCCGCCTCCGATGATCACCACGTCGTATACGTCCGATGTGGCATGGGTCCTCAGACCGACGCGCTCGGCGATCTGTGAAGGTGTGGGTGTGCTTATCGGTGGCCCATCGCTGAACAGGACCAGCGGAAGATCGCTCATCGTCGCCCCCGCCTGCTCTGTGAGGATCCAGGCCTGTGGGTCGGTCTCGATGTCCATGGACCGATAGGGGATTTGGTTCCGGGCGAGGAAAGCCTTGATCTCGTGGGCGGATCGGGACCATTGCTGGCCGATGACCCGGATTCCCTCGAAATGCGGGCGGTAACCCGCCTGCCAATCCTCGAGGAGGTCGTCGAGCACCGGGTAGAGCTTCTCCTCGGGAGGATCCCACGGCTTGAGGATGTAATGGTCCAACGCGACATCGTTGATGGCCTGGATGGCGGCCTCCGTGTCGGCGTATGCGGTGAGAAGTGCCCGCTTGGCGCCGGGGTGGATCTGGAGGGTTTCGCGGAGCACGTCGATGCCGGTGACGCCGGGCATGCGCTGGTCGACCAGCATCAGGGCCACGGGGGTGTTCTGCATGGCGAGCGTTGTGAGCGTGTCGATGGCCTCCTGGCCCCCGTTGGCCCATACGATCCGGTAATCCGAGGCGTAGCGGGCCCGAAGATCTCGTTGGACTGCCTGGACGACCTCGGGCTCGTCGTCGACGGCGATGATGACGGGCTTGACCTCGGTCATCGGGTTACGACCCCGTCGGCGAAGCAGTACTTCCAGTCCTCACCGGGCTCCATCGACCGAATCACCGCATGACCCGATTTTTCCCAGTGTTTGCGGGCGTGCCGGTTCTTCGATGCGTCGCAGCACCCGACCTGCCCGCAGACGAGACATCCGCGTAGGTGGACCCATCGATCCCCGATCTCCAGACACTGGTCACATGCCGTCCCCACCGGCTCTACCGGCGTCAGGTCGGCGAAATGCTCACACGGCGCGTCCATCAGGCGTGTTTACCTCCCGCTGCGAAAATAGCCGATATTCGACGGCTCCGCGCCAGGATCGAGTGCCCTGGCGCACAACGCCTCGGATCAGACGGCGGCCAGTGCCTGCTTGATCGCCCGGGCGACGAACACCTTGGCCAGGTGGCTCTTGTATTCCACCGACCCGTAGAGGTCTTCGAGCACGGTGACGCCTTCGAGGGCGTGCTCTGCCGCTGCCTTCACCGCCTCGTCCGAGCCGTCGGTTCCGATGAGGGCATGCCCCACACCGATGGCCAGTGTCGGCTTGGTCCCGACCCCGGTCAGACCGACTCGGGCGTCTTCGACGTTGCCGTTGCTCTTCTTGACCCAGGCAGCCGCCCCGGCCACTGCGTAGTCGCTGTGGCCGCCACGCCGACCCAACTTGTCGTACGCAGACGCTTCTCCAGCCCCGGTCTTGGGCAACTGGATCTCGACGAGTATCTCGTCGGGCTCCAGGGCGGAGGTGAGGGCGTCGACACAGAACTCCGATGCCTGAATCTCCCGGGTGCCCGAAGCCGATCTGGCGATCATCGTCCCGCCGAGAGCGATCACCGCCGCAGGCTGGTCGGCCGCCACATCGGAGTGGGCCAGCGACCCGCAGGTCGTTCCCCGATGACGCACCTGGACATCCCCTGTCAGAGACGCCGCTGTGGCCAGGGCCGCAGCGTGAGTGGCGATCAATGGGTCGGAAGCGGTGGTGACATGTCTCACCAGAGGTGGGATCGATATGTAGTCGCCCTGGTCGCTCACAGCATCCAGACCCGGGATGCGCCCGATGTCCACCACCACCGCAGGAGAGAACAGCCGGGTCTTCATGAGCGGGATGAGCGACATCCCGCCGGCCATCACCTTCGATCCTTCTCCGAGGGCACCCAGTGCCTCGTCGAGGCTGGAGGGTGCCAAGTAGTCGAATTGCCTCGGGTACATGTCAAGCCCTCGCTTCCTGCATCGCCTGCCACACCCGCTTCGGTCTGACCGGCATGTCGATGTGTTTCACTCCGAGAGGACTCAGCGCGTCGACCACGGCATTGACGATGGTGTGAGCCGATCCGATGGTCCCGGCCTCGCCGATCCCCTTGACTCCCATCGGATTCACCGGGCTCGGGGTGACCGTGCGGTGCAGATCGAAGGAGGGGAGATCAGAAGCCGTGGGCACGAGGTAGTCGAGAAGCGAGCCGGTGAGCATGTTGCCCGACTCGTCGTAGACGGCTTCCTCGAACATGGCCTGCCCGATCCCTTGGGCGATGCCGCCATGGATCTGGCCACCGACGATCATCGGGTTGACCACGTGCCCGCAGTCATCCACAGCGAAGTAGCTGAGGATCTTGACGTTCCCGGTATCGGGGTCGACCTCGACCACGGCGATGTGGGTCCCGAACGGCCAGGTGGCGTTGCCGGGACTGAACGCCGTATGCGCCTCGAGGCCGCTGTCCACATCCTCCGGGCTCGTGTGCGCCTGATACGCCGACTTGGCGATAGCCGCCCACTCAACCCGTTTGTCCGGCGAGCCGGCGACGTGGGCACCGCCATCGGCGAACACGATGTCATCGGCCGAGGCCTCGAGCAAGTGAGCAGCGATCTTGGCCGCCTTCTCCTTGACCTTCTTGGTCGCCTCGAAGGTGGCAGCCCCGTCGACGGCGATGGAACGACTGCCAAAGGTGCCGATCCCCATGGGGTGCTCCCGGGTGTCACCGTGGAGGACCTGGATGTCCTCCACCGGGATCCCCAATCCGTCCCCGACGATCTGGGCCCACGTCGTCTCGTGCCCCTGACCGGTCGGCCCGGTTCCGATCACCACGGTCACCGTCGCATCGGGGTTGACCCGAACCAGGCCAGACCCGTTGAACGAGGCAGGAAGCCCGTAGTTGGCCCAGGAGAACCCGATCTCGGCCAGCACCGCCGGGCCGAATCCGCACACCTCGACGTAGGATCCGACACCGACGCCGACGAGCCGGCCCTGAGACCTCGCTTCGTCTCTCATCGCGAGCAAGCCGGCGTAATCGGCCTCTTCCTTCAGCTTCTCGACAGCAGCTTGATAGTTGCCCGAATCGAGGGCGAACCCGCAGCCCATCGTCGCCGGGAACTCGTCGGGTTGCCAGAAGTTCTTCATCCGAACATCCAGCGGATCCATTCCGATCTCCCGGGCATAGGCGTCGATGATCCGCTCCAGGTAGTAAATCGCCTCCGGGCGGCCGGCGCCGCGATAGGCATCGGTGGTCATGGTGTTGGTGACCACGCAAGCCACCGTCCAGGAGATGGGCATCTTGTACTGGCCCGATCCGATCCACAGCCCGAGCAGCGGTATGGCGACGGTGAAGTTCTGGGTGTAAGCACCCATGTCGGCGAGCGCGTCGAGCTTGTACCCGAGGAACTGGCCGTCTTTGGTGCCGACCAGCGTCGCGGTGCCCACCCAGCCCCGGCCGTGAATCGTTGACCCGGATGCCTCGCGCCGGGTCTCGGTCCACTTCACCGGCCGTCTCAGCTCCTTGGCCGCAAAGGAGACCAGGATCTCATCGTTGTAGACATTGAGCTTGGAGCCGAAGCCACCGCCCACTTCGGGGGCAATGACCCGCACGTCGACCGTCCTCATCCCGAAGGTGGTCGCGATCGCCCCTCCGAGGGCGTGTGGCACTTGGGTCGAGCTGTGCACCGTGAAATGGCCGTATCCCGGGTTGTACTCGGCCATGACCGAGCGGGGCTCGATGGCGACCGGGATCAGACGCTGGTTAGTCATTTCCAGGGACACCACCACCGCGTCATCCCGTTCCATGGCTGCCTCGACCTGAGGAGTCTGGTCTTCGAGTCCAAGGGCTTCCCAGTATCCGTGGTAGGTCCAGGTGTGGAGGATGTTCGAGTCCAGCTCGTCGTGGATCTTCACCTCATCAGATGCTGCCTTCTTCAGGTCGATGACGGCCGGCAAGACGTCGTAGTCGATCTCTATCGCCTCAGCAGCGTCCTGGGCCTGGTAGCGATCCTCGGCCACGACCATGGCCACTGCCTCGCCCACGTGGTTGACCTCGCCGGCGGCGAGGAGCGGTCGGAGCTTGCCGATCGGCACCTGTGCCACCAGCGGGCCGAGATGGGCAACGTCGTCGTGGGTGTAGACCGCGACGACTCCGGGCATTCCCTTCGCCGCCGATGTATCGAGCCTGGTGATCTTGGCCCTCGCCACCGGGGATCTGAGAAAAGCGACATGGAGAAGTCCGATGGCGGTCACATCATCGACATACTCCCCATACCCCTGGATCAGGGCCGGATCCTCACGGCGGCGAACCGCGCCGCCCATGACACTCGTGGTAGCCATCAGTGGGCCTCCTCCCAATCCGGAGCCGGTGGCTCCTCACCCCGCATCTTGGCCCCGGCGTATTCGACGGCCCGGACGATGTTGTGGTAGCCGGTGCAGCGGCAGAGGTTGCCTTCGATCCCGTGTCGGATTTCGGACTCGGAAGGATTCGAGTTCTCGGCGAGCAGAGCGGCGGCGGACATGATCATCCCGGGGGTGCAGTAGCCGCACTGGAGCCCGTGACGCTCCCAGAAACCCTCTTGAACGGGATGAAGCTCGCCGTTGCTGGCGAGCCCCTCGATGGTCATGACGTTGGCGCCTTCGGCCTGTACGGCAAACATGGTGCACGACTTCACCGGCTTGCCGTCGACGTGGACGGTACAGGCCCCGCAGTATCCGGTCTCGCATCCGACATGTGTGCCGGTGAGACGGAGGTTCTCTCGAATGAAGTGGACCAGGAGCGTCCTTGGCTCGACGTCGGCGGAGACCGATCGCCCGTTGACGGTCATCGACACATTCATGAAGACCCCTTTCGGCCCGGACGCAGGAACAAGCGAAACATATCAAACCGGGCATCGGCGTGTCGGGCGGCATTGGGCCTGACCTGGCCGGGGACGAGAACATGAAGAGGGAGAGGCGGCAGTCGGAGAAACCGGGTAGATCCGGTCGAGCCCGGGGCGCCATGCGAACATATGGGCTTTCTGTGACAAGAACGAGGTGTCAGTTGAAGTCGGCCGCTAAGACGCTGGCTCCCAGGTGATCACAGATCGACCGTCGACATCTTCGACCTCGACACCCATCTCATGACACGCGGTGCGGAAGCGCCTCTGGATCCAGCCCGCTTCCTCGCCGTCGGCCACTCTGGTGTGGGCGTAGTCGAGTGCGATCGGGATCGCCTCTAGCCGCCTCGGACCGGTCGCTTCCAAGTCGACGATGAAGAGCATCCCGAGGTCGTTGCGCAAGCCGGGGTCGACGGCGTAGTCGTCGATGAAATCGCCCAGATCGAAGAGCACGTTCCCTTCGACCCCGTGGAAGACATGGGCGGAGTGGCCGGCGACGAGTGTTGCCCCGGCATGGCGAAGACCGTCGGCACTTCGCCTCACCCGGGATACGGGCCTGGTGGTCATGTTCGGCCCCCAATGTGGGGTGACCAGGGTCGCATCGGCTCCTGTCCCGCCGATCGCAGCGACTACCCACTCCGGCACTCCGTGATCGAGCTCGGCGTATGCCACACCCGGACGATCGCTACCCGCGGCGAACTCGCGGGGGTGATCGGTGAGGCCCACTACCCGGAGTCTGAACTCATCGTGTTCGAGCACGACTGGCGCACGAGCCTCTTCGATAGTGCGGCCCGCCCCCACCACGGCGATCCCTGCCCCGGCGAGATGATCGAGCGTGTCGGTCAGAGCCACAGTCCCGTAATCGAGGGCGTGGTTGTTGGCCAGGGTGACGCAATCCACGCCGAGGAGCAGCAACTGATCGATCGCCGACGGGGGAGCCCGGAAGAAGAAAGGTTTGGCCGGGTCTGGCCACCGCTCACCACGTTCGGAGATGCAGCATTCGAGATTGAGCACGAACAGATCGGCTTCACGAACCATCGCGACGATCTCCGCCGAGAACAGGGGCCGACTCGAGTGTCGCAGCAGCTCCTCGCCCACCCCACGGCCGAGCATGGTGTCGCCGGCAAGGGCCACCCTGATCGACGTGGTCATCGAGTCACCTCGGCCGGGGGAGGGATCTCGGAGATCTCGAATGGGTTGCCACTGAGCGCCGTGCTCCACGAGTCGAGTTCGAATGCCTTGGCGGGCGCCAGCTGGTCTCGGGGGCGAAGGTAGATCTGCGCCCAGTCGTCCGGGGCAACCATGATGTGCCAGGAGAGCCCGATCTCCCACTCATTGGAGAAGAAGGCGTAGTGGGTCACTACCAGCAGCTGGGGTGCCACCACAGTGCCGTCGAACACCGTCTCGGGAGTGATCCCAAGGTCGGGCTCGTTCTCTGAGAGCCATTCGGTGAACAGGTCCAGTATCTGGTTGGCGGTCTCCGAGACGGTGTCCTCCCACGGCACTACGACAGACGACACCTCCGCTTGCTTCTCGATGGCACCCCTGGTGCCGGTGACAACGACAGTGAACGGAATCTCGACCTCACCACCGACCGGGTCGGGGACAAAGGTGACCTCGGACACTTCGCCAGCCTTTATCGACGTCCCCTCCACGCTGACCTCGCCTTCGTCGGAGCCAGCCGTGATGTCTACGGGTTCCCCGGAGTCGCCTTCATCTCCGACTGTGACGAGGAGGACCAGATGCTCACCGGGTATCGCCCCCTGCACGAATTCAGGAGCGATCTCGAGAGAGAACGGAGCGTTGCTCTCGGCCACACAGGAAACGAAGAGCGCGAAGCCAGCGATGAGCACCAGCTTTCTCATTCCTCTCATCATCCGTCCGGCACGGCGAGAGCGACAGGGTCTATCGGCTTCTCCTTTGGGGCCCGCTAGAGAGTCGACGGCGAAACACGCCTGCAATTGGCCGGGACCGTCACGAAGACTCGTAACGATTTCGTAGCGGGCGTCATGTTGATTCGCTCACAAGAGAGAGAAAGGGACACGTGAGAAGAAGAATGAGGCAGACCGTTGTCGTTCTCGGTCTGCTGCTCGTTTCCGCCTGCGGATCGGGAGCGGTCGACGGCACCATCGAGATCACCGGTCAGGACTACGCATACCAGGGAGTACCCGAGGTCGCCGCGTCTGGCGCCGAGTTGACATTTACCAACAGTTCAGACATCGAGTTCCACGAGATGGTCGTGTTTCGCATCGTTGACGGCGAGGAGCGGACGCTGCAGGAGTTGCTCGAGCTTCCCGAGGCCGAGTCCGAGGCTCTCATCGAGCTCCAGGGCGTCATCGTTGCCCCTCCGGGTGAGAGCGGGTTCAACCCGGAGGCGGAAGGTTCCTCCGTGGTCCTCGGCGAGGCAGGGCGGTACGGCATCGTCTGCTTCATCCCTCAGGGAGCCGACCCGGCCGTGGTGGCAGAGGCGATGGCGAACGCCGATGGTCCGCCCGACCTCGGCGATGGAACCCCTCATGCTTTCCTGGGAATGGCGGCCGAGTTCCAGGTCGAAGACTGAGGGTCGAACCGTCTGGTCAGCCCGTGAAGCAACCGGAGTGGCTTCACGGGCTGGGCCGAGGGGAACGGACGAGAGGTATTCGCGCTTCACCCAGAATGGGTGTGGATCGCGTGGTCGGCCTGATGGCCAACGCTGCCGCCCGGTCTCGGGCTATGGATCGGCCAGGGGTGCTACGAGGAGGTCCGGGAAGCTTCGCTTGTATTCGGAGTTCCGGGCGACCCAGCGTCAGGGCTCGGGAGTTAGCCTCTGAGAGCCGACTGGAGAAGCATGACGACGTCGACTCAATCCTGGCCCACAGGCCGCATCGTTGCACTGGTCGGTCTGATCCTCTACATCGTGACCGGAGTGTTTCCCTACTTCGTGTCGGGTCTGGTCGCGCCGCTGTGGGGAATAGCCGTCCTCTATGCCGGGTGGCTGGTGGGCCTCTGGCTGACCATCTCGCTGTTCAGGCGAGGGTCGGCATGGGCGCTGGCGATGCCGGTAGCGGCACTCGCCTTCTGGTGGGGTGTGATCACCCTCGGCGAGTCGATACTCGGCTGGACGGCGTAGAGAGCCTTCGCCGGCGGGCAACCTTCGCGCCAGGGCCGATGGGCACATCCTGCGACCGGCCACCGGCCCTTGGTCCCGAACCCCTAGAACGACGATCCCAGGGCGAGGATGTTCCCTTCAGAGTCCTTGAACCACGACGTCTTCTCCCCGTCAGGTGAGGTGAGCACCCCGTCGACGGTGCGGAAGTCATCACCGAAGTCGTAGTCCTCGAAGACCACGCCCTTGGAGAGCAGTCCTGCGCGAACCGAGTCGAAGTCCGCGACGATGAGCCTCGCCGCGGTAGCCCTGTTCGTGCCGGCGTTCTCGGAGGGATAGATGCCGAAGATGGTGCTCCCGGCCTCATAGAGGAGCTCGGTCGCCTCGGGATCGATTGGCTCCAGCCCGAGCACCTCCGAGTACCAGGCCCTGGCGCGGCCGAGGTCGGAGGCCGCCAGCTCGAACTTGAGGGTGAACTCCATCAGCTTCCTTTCGGTGGGGAAGGTACCCGGAGGGAGGCCCGGGTCAGGGCGAATTAGCCAGACGACCGAGCGCCGGTCATCCGATCCGACGACCGGCTCCGAATGCAGGCAAACAAGGGAATCCGGCTGCAGATTGCGGTTGAAGAGTGAAAGGAGAATCCCAATGAAGAGAGCAACGGTCATGCTCGCAGCGCTGGCGCTGGCGGCAGTCCCTGCATTGGGCGCTGTCGCCCAGACGGCCGAAGGTGAGGTCATCGTGGTGCATGGTGTGCCCGATCTCGAGGTGGACGTCTACGTCAACGGGGATCTGACCCTCGAAGGGTTCCAGTACGGTGACGTCGCCGGCCCTCTGGCTCTTCCTGAAGGAAGCTACGAGCTGCAGATCTTCGCCGCCGGCGCCGACCCTTCCGCGGATGCTCCCGCCCTCGAGGGCTCGGCCGACCTGCCCGCAGGTGCGGTGGCGACCATCGCCGCCTATCTGCAGGAGGGTGGCGCCCCGACCCTGGGTGTCTTCGTCGAGGACAACTCCGAGACGGCTGCAGGCGATGCCCGGGTCACTGCCCGTCACCTCGCCGACTTCGGTGCGGTCGACATCCTGGCCAACGATGATCCGGTGTTCGAAGGGGTGACCAACGGCAACGGCGGCGACGTCGACGTGCCGGCCGACACCTACAACATCAAGATCACCGCAGCCGGAGACGCCGCCACCGTGGCCTTCGATGCCGATGTGCCGCTCGCCGAGGGCACCAACACCATCGCCTATGCCGTTGGGTCGGTGGAGGCCGGCAACTTCCAGGTGGTCACCGCCGCCATCGATGGTCTGGCTGCAGCCCCCGAAGGCGTTCCCACCGGGACCGGTGGCATGGCCGGCTCGAATGGCCTACTCCTCCCGGTGGGTCTCATCGGCCTGGCCGTGGTGAGCCTCTTCGCCGGACGTAGGGCCCTGGCTCGCGCAGAGCGGTGACGCCGACTGAGGCTATGTTGAGTGAGACCCGCGCCTCGCGGGTCTCACTCGTTGATGGAGGGGATCGGTTGTCACAATCGGAGGAGAGTGGTGGCAAGAAGTCCCGAACCAGAACCCTGGGGATCGGTCTGATCCTCGTCTCGGTCGCATTGGGTCTGGCCGCGGTCTGGGGCATCGCCAATCTCGCCCCGACGACCGAAGGTGAGATCGAGCAGATCGAACAGAGCCTTCGTCGTCCCGGTGCCACTACGACCGTCGTAGTGACGCATCCGACCACGGCTCCAGTCACCGAGGCGGCTCCCCTTTGGGAGCCCAATCAAGAAACTGCGCTGGGGGAGGGCGCCGTTCCTCGAGCGGAGCCGGTTCGACTTCGCATCCCGACTCTGGATCTCGATGCCGCGGTCGCTCCCTACGGTGTGGACACCCGAACCGGTCAGATGGACATACCTGACAGTGTGAACGAGGTCGCCTGGTATCGGTTCGGGCCTACGCCTGGCGATACCGGTTCGGCCGTGCTCGCCGCCCACGTCGATCTGGAGAGCCAGGGCCCGGGTGTCTTCTTTCGTCTCTCGGATCTGGCGCCAGGTGACGGTGTCATGGTCGAGTTCGACGATGGGAGGAATCGGCTGTTCCGGGTCGAGGGCCGCAAGGTGTACCCCAAGGAGTCCCTTCCCCTCGATGCCATCTTCAGTCGCGAGGGCTCCCCGATTTTGACTCTGATCACCTGTGGGGGCGGATTCAGCGCCTCGGATCGTTCGTACGACAGCAATGTCGTGGTCTACGCGGTCCCTGTCGACGGGATGCCCACCCCGTCCGCCTGACCGTTCGGTGCCAGACACGATCTCCGCTAGCCACAATGGGCCGGTGCATTACGACGTGATCGTGATCGGAAGCGGATTCGGGGGGAGCGTTGCCGCCCTGCGTCTCACCGAGAAGGGATACCGGGTCGGGGTGCTCGAAGCCGGCCGCCGATTCACCGCCGAGGACTTCCCCAAGACGAACTGGGACATGCGTCGCTTCTTCTGGTTCCCCAAGCTCGGGATGAAGGGCATTCAGCGAATGACGCTGCTCCGAGATGTCCTCGTCCTCACCGGTGCCGGGGTCGGCGGTGGGTCACTGGTCTACGCCAACATCCTCTATCAGCCCGGTCCTGCTTTCTACCAGGACCCGGGGTGGTCTGACATCACTGATTGGAGGCAGGAACTTGCTCCCCACTTCGACAGGGCAACGGCGATGCTCGGTGTGACCACCGTTCCGACCGAGACCCCCGCCGATCACGTGATGCGGGCGGTGGCCGGCCATTTCGGGGTCGAGAGCACGTTTCGCCCCACCCCGGTGGGCGTGTTCTTTGGCGAGCCGGGTGTCGAGGTGGACGACCCGTATTTCGCAGGGTCAGGCCCGCGGAGGACCGGTTGCGTCGGATGTGGCGGATGCATGGTCGGCTGCCGTTACGGCGCCAAGAACTCTCTGGACCGCAACTACCTCCATTTCGCCGAGAAGGCGGGAGCGGTCGTCCACCCCGAGAACGAGGTGATCGATGTCGCCTCGCTTCCGCAGCGGGGGTATCGGGTGACAGCGCGACGTCCGGGGGTCGCTCGTCGTCACTCGGCGTTCACCGCCGATCAGGTCGTCTTCGCCGCCGGGGCGCTGGGCACGACCAGGCTCCTTCTCGAGCTGAAGGAGCGGGGTCGCCTGGGCGGGATCTCGGATCGCCTCGGGCACCGGGTGCGCACCAACTCGGAAGCCATCGTCGGTGCCGTCGCCAACGACACTTCTGTGGACTACTCGCACGGCGTGGCCATCACCTCGTCGATCTACACAAGCGAGCACACCCACATGGAACCGGTGCGCTACCCGAAGGGGAGCAACGTGATGGGTCTTCTCGCGGTGCTCCTCACCGACGGCGGGCCGGGGGTGCCCCGCCAGTTGCGCTTTCTCGGGAACGTGCTTCGCCATCCAGTCGCCTTCGCCAGGTCGCTGTCGGTGCGGCGGTGGGCGGAGCGCTCGATCATCCTCCTCGTCATGCAGGATCACGACAACAGCCTGCGAGTCTTCCGAAAGAAGGGCTGGTTCGGGACCCGCCTCAGCTCGGAGCAAGGCCACGGCGAGCCGAACCCCACATACATACCGGAGGCGAACGACGCGGCGCGCGTGGCTGCATCGGTCATGGGCGGCACACCGGCGAGCGCGATCAACGAAGTCCTCCTCGACGTGCCTACCACCGCCCACATCCTGGGAGGGGCAGGAATCGGGGCCAGGAGCTCAGATGGTGTGATCGACCCATACCATCGTGTGTTCGGACACTCTGGGCTCCACGTGGTGGATGGGGCCGCTATCGGCTCCAATCTCGGTGTCAACCCGTCGCTCACCATCACCGCCATGGCTGAGCGGGCAATGTCGATGTGGCCCAACCACGGCGGGGAGGATCCGCGGCCTCCGCCGGGTGGCGCCTACCGACGGATCGATCCGATCCCGCCCGTCGCCCCGGTTCTGCCTGCAGGCTGGCCGGTCGAGGCCACGCCATGAAAGGCCGATCGCCGGGCCGGCATTAACCTTCGAGACCTCGGGGCCCGTAGCTCAATCCGGTCAGAGCAGCGGACTCATAATCCGTTGGTTGCAGGTTCAAGTCCTGCCGGGCCCACTGTTGGAAAGGCCAGAGAATCCCTGAAAAACCCTGCTACGACGGCATCCCATTTCAGCTCATTTGGTCGCTACTGCTACCCGGGCGCTAGCCGGACGCCTAGCTTGCGTCGCATGTGCATGGGAGATTCTGATGCCGCGAATCCCTGACGAGATCATCGAGTCCGTCACCTTCCTGTATAAAACGGTGGAGGCGGCAGACAAGGGCGAGGAGGCTGGCGGGTCCGGGTTTGTCGTGAGTGTTCCAAGCGAGAGCACCCAGCCTTTTCTGTACGCCGTGACGAACCATCATGTGGTCACTCAAGGCGGCACGGTTGTCCGTATGAGCAACCGCCTTGGTGAGAA
>JBFYOJ010000073.1:0-12674 GCA_041303885.1 Acidimicrobiia bacterium
GAGGAGTTGATCGACCGCGGCGAGCTGGAGATGGCCGCCGTCACCTACCTCCGGGGCCGGTCGATCACAGGTGAGTTCGTCATCATCGACGAGGCGCAGAACCTTGAGCTTCCGACCCTCAAGGTGATCCTCACCCGCATGGCGCGTGACTCGAAGGTGGTGTTCTGCGGTGATCTGTCCCAGGTGGACAACCCTTACATCTCACCGTTCGGCGGTATGGCCGCCTTGATCGAGAAGTTCAAGGGTTCGGAATTGTTCGGTCATGTGACCCTGGAGAAGTCGGTCCGGTCGCCATTGGCGGAGATGGCGGCGACTGTCCTGTAGCCGGCCGCTCCGATACCGGTCGACATTGCCCTCAGGCGCCTGCCTAGTCATCTACCCGTCAGCTGTTGGCAACTCGCTCTCGTCGGGCCGCGAGCAACTCGGCGGCGCGCTCGATGGTGATCGTATCGGGCGTGTCCCCCTGGCGTAGCGAGGCGTTCACCTCACCATCGGTGACGTACGGCCCGAATCGGCCGGTTCTGACGGTCACCGACTTCCCGCTCACCGGGTCAGCCCCTAGCTCCTTGACCGGGCTCGCAGCACGCTGCCCCCGTCTGCGGGGAGGCTCGGCAAGCAGTTTCATCGCCTCTTCGACGGTCAGGGTGAACAGCTGATCCTCGCTCTCCAAGCTGCGCCGGTCGGCTCCGCGCTGGATGTAAGGGCCGTAGCGGCCGTTGAGAGCCTCGATCTCGACCCCGTCGGGGTCGGTGCCGACGGTCCGTGGCAGCGACAGGAGCTTCAACGCGGTGTCGAGCGACAACTCGTCGAGGGACATGGTCTTGAACAACGAGGCCCGCTTCGGCTTCTCCTTGCTCCCCTCTTCTACCTCGCCCAGTTGGACGTAAGGGCCGAACCGGCCCGTCTTGCCCAACACCACCAGACCGGACTCGGAGTCGGTCCCGAAGATCTTGTCGCCGACATTCTGGGTCTGGACCAACTCCACGGCCTTCTCGACGGTCAACTCGTCGGGGGCGAGGTCGTCGGGGATGGAGGCCCGCTCCCCACCGATCTCGACGTAGGGCCCGTATCTGCCGATCCTGGCCACCACGTCGGTGCCTGAGTCGTCGACTCCGATCGGGATGGATCCCACCACCCGCGGGTCGATCTCGTCGAGACGGGTAGCCACCTTGTGCTTCAGTCCGTCGTCACCGAAGTAGAAGGCCGTGAGCCAGGGGACAGACTCCTCCTCGCCTGCGGCGATCCGGTCGAGGTCGTCCTCCATGGCGGCGGTGAAGCTGTAGTCGACCAGGTTCGGGAAGTGCTTCTCGAGCAGACCGACCACACCGAACGCGGTGAAGGTGGGGACCAGGGCCGAGCCCTTCTTCCAGACATAGCCTCGGTCCTGGATCGTCGACATGATCGAGGCGTAGGTCGACGGGCGGCCCACACCCAGCTCCTCCAGCCTCTGCACCAGCGAGGCCTCGGTGTAGCGGGCCGGGGGTCTGGTCTCGTGCCCGGTCGGCTCGAGACGCTGGACGGCCAAGACGTCACCCCGGGCGAGTGGCGGGAGGATCTTCTCCTTGTCGTCGAGCTCGCTCTCCGGATCGTCGGATCCTTGCACATAGGCGCGCAGAAAGCCGGGGAACGTGATGATCCGGCCACTGGTACCGAAGACCGCGGGACGGCCATCACTGCTGTCCGCCCCGAGACGGGCGGAGACGGTGACTCCGACCGCGTCGGCCATCTGCGAGGCGACGGTCCGCTTCCAGATGAGGTCGTAGAGATTCGCCTCGTCCGGGCCCACCATCGTGGCCAGCTGCTCGGGGGTCTGGAAGGTGTCACCCGCAGGGCGGATCGCTTCGTGCGCCTCCTGGGCGCCTTTCACCTTCGAGGAATAGACCCGTGGCTTCGGTGACAGGTAGCTCTCTCCGTAGAGCTTGGTGATTTGTGACCTGGCGGCCGCGACCGCGCTCTCCGCCAGGGAGGTCGAGTCGGTGCGCATATAGGTGATGTACCCGTTCTCGTATAGACGCTGCGCCACCGACATCGTCCTCGCCGAGGAGAAGCGGAGCTTCCTGCCCGCCTCTTGTTGAAGGGTGGAGGTGCGGAACGGGGGATAGGGGGACCGACGGTAAGGCTTTTCCTCGACCGACTGCACCTCGAATCGAGAGTCGAGCAGGCCCGCCGCCAAGTCGGTCACCTGACCCTGGTCGAATACAAGGACACCGTCTCTTGCCTTGCCGTCTGCGCCGAAGTCCTTGCCGGTTGCGACTCGCTGTTCCCCGACGTGGAGCAGGGTGGCTTCGAACGTTGTGTCCAAGTCGGCAGCGGGCGCGAAGACACCTTCGAGGCTCCAGTAGGAGGCCGAGCTGAAGGCCATGCGCTCGCGCTCGCGCTCGACCACGATTCTCACCGCCACACTCTGCACCCTGCCGGCGGAGAGACCCTGCTGGACCTTGCGCCAGAGAACCGGTGAGACCTCGTATCCGTAGAGCCGGTCGAGGATGCGGCGTGCCTCTTGAGCCTGGACCAGGCGCAGGTCCAAGTCTCTCGGATTGGCGAAGGCATCTTCGATGGCATGCTGGGTGATCTCGTGGAACACCATGCGGTGGACCGGCACTTTCGGCTTGAGCGCTTCGGTCAGATGCCATGCGATCGACTCACCTTCGCGGTCCTCGTCCGTGGCCAGGTAGAGCTGGTCGGCATCCGCCAGCAGTTCCTTCAGCTTCTTGACCCGATCCTTGCGCTCCTTGGGGACCACGTAGAGGGGCTCGAAATCGTTGTCGACATCGACCCCGAGACGTGCCCAATCCTCTCCTTTCGCCCGCGCCGGGATCTCCGCTGCAGACCGGGGCAGGTCGCGGATGTGTCCCATCGAAGACTCGACGGCCACGTCCGAGCCAAGGAATCCGGAGATGGTGCGGGCCTTCGTCGGGGACTCGACGATGACGAGGGTCTTAGGCATTCGACTGGGGAGTTGACCGCATGGAACCGCCTTATGTCAATACGACTCGTGTCTCAGAAGACCGTTACCGTTCGCGGCGGTGGCAGCAAACGGGTCCCGGAATCACAGATATATTGCGCTGGAAGGCGGCGATGGGAGTGGCAAGACCACTCTGTCTTCCGCCGTGGCCGAACGACTCAGGGCTCTCGGGGAAGAGGTCGTGGAGGTGCGCGAGCCCGGCGGGACGCCCTTGGGGGAGAGTCTGCGCAAGCTTCTGCTCGACTCCGAGCACGTCGATCCGTGGGCAGAGGTGTTTCTCTTCGCAGCACAGAGAGCCCAGCTGGCGAGGGACGTCGTCACGCCCGCCCTCGATCGCGGGGCGTGGGTCATCAGCGATCGAACCTATTACTCCTCGATCGCATACCAGGGCCGGGCACGGGGCCTCGGCGAGGACACCGTGCGTCGCATCAACGAGACCGGTCTCGACGGAGCGTTACCCGGTCACGTGTTTGTGATTGAAGTCGACCCGGAGGTGGCGCTGGGGAGACAGGTGCGCGAGGACCGGATCGGTGCAGAGAGTGTCGAGTTCCAGGCCGCAGTCATGCGCGGCTACCGCGATCTCGCGATGGAGGAGCCGGATCGCGTTTTCCTCCTCGACGGCGGGGCAGGCATCGAGGACCTGGTCGGGGCCATCATGGAGGTGATCGGAGATGGGTGATCCATTCGACGGCCTCATCGGTCACGGCCGGGTGGTCGAGTTGCTGCAACGGGAGGTATCCGCACCGGCACAGGCATACCTCTTCACCGGCCCCGACTCGGTGGGCAAAGGCACCTTGGCCACCCGGTTCGCTGCCGCGTTGCTCTGCCCTCAACGAGGTGACCACGAAGTCGAATGTCGCTCATGCCGCCTGGTGCGCACCGGCACCCATCCCGACGTGACCGTCGTCGAGCCGGAGGGAGCGACGAGTCTCGGGGTCGACCAGGCTCGAGGGGTGGTGAGCCGCGCCGCCCTGCGCCCGGTCGAGTCGGACAAGTCGATCTTTCTGTTCCCGGAGGCGGGAACCATGACCGATCAGGCGGCCAATGCGCTGCTCAAGACGCTCGAAGAGCCCGCCGCCTCGGTCGTCTTCATCCTGGTGTCCGAATCGGAGGACGACTTCCCCGCCACGGTCGCCTCACGATGTCGAACCATCCACGTCGGCCGTGTCCCCATGGACGTCCTGGTCTCTGCACTGGAGCAACGCGGCCTCTCCAGGGTGGAGGCGGAAGGGGTTGCCGCGGTTGCAGGAGGGCGGCCCGGTTTGGCGCTGGCCCTGATGCACCGGCCCGAAGTCTCCCGATTCCGGGATCTTTGGCTTTCCATCCCTGCTCAGGTCACCCCCCACCCGGGTGATGGGCAACGGCTCGCCTCGGGTGTGTTGGAGGAGATCACGCCTCTCGTGGAACGTTCCGTGTCGGAGGACATGTCCAAGGAGAAGATGCAGCGGACAAGGCGTCGGGTCGAGCAATCGCTCTTGGTCAACGGTCTCGAGATCCTCGCCTCCTGGTACACCGATTCCGCCTCACTGCAGATGGGGGGCCCGGTGCGGAACACCGATCTGCCCCTCGGTGCCTTTACCGAGGTGACACCGAGAAAGGCGGTGACGTCGGCGGAGCGAATCCTGGACGCGGTGGTCGACATCCAGGCCAACCTGCGCCGCGAGTTGGTCCTGGCCAATCTCTTCGCCGGTCTGGGCTCCGAGAACTGATTCCTGTCCCACCCACTCCCTATGTTCAGCAATGAGAAGGATGGGGCAGACAACCGCCAATGGGGAGATCGGCGAGGCGATGATCATGGCCGACCTCCATCGCCAGGGTCATGGCGTGGCGGTCCCGTGGGGACGATCTGACCTTCGACCTGATCGTGGTGCGCAAGGAGACCCGTGCGCTGGAGAAGGTGCAGTGCAAGTACACCACCTCTGACGGCCGGGTGGTGATGGCGCGCGTCATGAGCAACTCGGCCTGGGTAACTCATCGCTACACCAAGGTGGACTGGATCGGGGTCTACGCCACCACTGAGAGGTGCTTCTACCTGCCCTTCTCCGAGTGGACGGGCGGTGATGGTGAATCTCCGTCTGGCGCCCACTGCCAACGGCCAGGTGAAGGGGATCCGCTTCGCCGGGACTTCACAACGTCGTGGGTGATCCCCGCGTCGGCCGTTCTGGCCCAGTGCATCCGGTGCCTTTACCATTGGACATCCCGCCGGAGTAGCTCAGTGGTAGAGCAACCGCCTCGTAAGTGGTAGGCCAGGGGTTCGACTCCCCTCTCCGGCTCCGTGACAGAAGGGCCACCGCGGCTCAGGAGGGGACTTAGGCTTTCTCTTTCCGCCCGTTACCGTTCCCTCCATGGCTGACCAGGCCGACTTCGAACGCGACGCGATGCAGTACACCAAGCAGCTGTACAGCGCCGCGATGCGGATGACCCGCAATCCCGCCGACGCCGAAGATCTGGTCCAGGAGACCTTTCTCAAGGCATACCGGGCCTATGGGACCTTCGAGGAGGGGACCAACCTCAAGGCGTGGCTATACCGGATCCTCACCAACACCTACATCAACAAGTACCGCAGAGAATCACGTCGTCCGTCGGAAGTCGATCTCGGCACGGTCGAGGATTTCTACCTCTATCGCCGGGTCGGCTCAGAGGAATCGGCCGAGGCGGCCCGCACCACCGAGGACCGAGTTCTCGATGGGCTGGTCGAGGCCGACATCAAGAAGGCGGTGGAGGACCTCCCCGAGAACTTCCGGCTCCCAGTCCTGCTCGCTGATCTTGAGGGATTCTCCTACAAGGAGATCGCCGAGATCCTCGACATCCCGATCGGCACCGTCATGTCCCGGCTCCACCGGGGAAGAAAGGCGATGCAGAAATCGTTGTGGGAGTTTGCAGTGAATCGAGGCTTGGTTCCCGAAGGTGCGGAGAGGCCATGAGCGGCCGCGAGTGCGACGACGCGCTGACCCAGTTGTATCACTATCTGGATCAAGAGCTCGAGGCCACCAGCCTCCAGCTGATCCGCAATCACCTCGAAGACTGCTCGGGCTGTCTGCGTAGCTTCGACTTCGAGTACAGGCTCAAAGTCGTGGTCCGCGAGCGGCTCGCCGAGGACGTCCCGGACGAGTTCATCTTGCGATTGCGTGAGGCCATCGCCCGCGAGTCGTCCACCTCTCCATGACGTTCGCCACTGCCCCTGGCACTGGGTAGGCTGCGCGACGATGAAGCGATTCAGCCGCTTGGCGGGTCTTCTCGTGGTCACCGGGGCGTTCCTCGCCCTGATGGCGACACCGGTCTTCGGCACCGAGGAGACGACGACCACCCAGGTTGCAGAGGAGCCGGCCGTCACTTCGGACGTCGAACCGGCCGTGCCGGTCACGACGCCCGAGGCGAGCGAGGTCCCTCTGGACTGGACCTATCGCTACCTGATTCCCACCGGGATTGTCCTGGCCGTGCTGGTGATCGTGGTGACGACGGTTCAGTACTTCACCTCGGTCGTGCGCAAGCGGTACCGAATCGTCAAAGAGTGACTTCCGACCGACCCGGCTCCGGTCGGCTGGCGGGGCGCATTGCGGGCACATACCCACTCGGTGAGACATATCACCGCGCCGCGCTCGAGGCCGATATGGCTCGTCTCACCGAGGTGGTATCGGGACTGGTTCCTGAGGCAACGGGGCTGTCCCTCCCGGGCCGGCCCTCGACGGCCGTGATCGACAGGGGGGAGTGGATCGAGCGCAACGTCGCCAGCTTCACCCACCTGATGGAGCCGGTTCAGCGTCAGATCGAGGAGAGGATCGAAGAGTCGGGTGGCAGTGCACGGGGAGTGGCATCGATAACAAAGCGGATGCTGCAGGTCGAGATGACCGCCGTTCTCGGGATCATCGCCCGTCGTGTTCTCGGCCAGTACGAGCTCGTGTTGCCGACCGGTGAGGACGGCGACGTTGTCACGTTCGTCGGGCCCAACATCATGCAACTGGAGAGAGCCCATCAATTCCGCCCTGAGGAATTCCGATTCTGGGTCGCCCTGCACGAGCTGACGCATCGAGCACAGTTCCAAGGCGTTCCCTGGCTGCGTGACTACTTCCTCAGCCTGGTCGAAGAGCTGGTCGAGCAATCCGTTCCCGAGCCGGGGAGGATGGGCCGGGTGATCGAAGAGCTCTCGAGGAGATTCGACGCAAGACAACCCATGATCGATGAGCGGGGACTACTCGGGCTGTTCGCCTCGCCGGAACAAAGTGCGGTCATAGACAAGGTTCAGGCCCTGATGTCACTTCTCGAAGGCCACGGTCACGTCGTGATGGATCGGCTCGGGCGTGAGCATCTTCGCTCACAGGAGCGAATGAGCAGGGTCCTGAAGGCCCGCCGCAAGGACAAGCGCACCGCCGCCTTCTTCCGTCTCACCGGTCTCGAGATGAAGATGAACCAGTACGAGAAGGGAGAGCGATTCATCAAGGCGGTTGAGCAGCAGGCAGGCTGGGAGAGCATCGGGCTTGCCTTCCGCGGGGTGGGGAGCCTTCCCTCTCTCGACGAGATCGACAGCCCCGAGCGATGGTTGAGACGCGTCGCCTGATCGAGCTCAGGAGCCGGCTGATCGAGCTCCTCGAGGTGCCGGCTGGAGATCTCGTCGTCGCGCTCTCTGGAGGGGCCGATTCCGCCGCGCTGGCCTATCTGCTCGGCCACCCCGCCCGTCGATTCCGGGCGGTGCACGTCAACCATGCGCTTCCCGACTCGTCGAAGCTGGAGAGGGCGGCACGCGGGATCGCCGGTCGCCTGGGTGTCGATCTCGACGTGGCCGCTGTCGCCGTCCCGGCCGGGGCCTCGGCTGAAGGGCAGGCGAGACATGCCCGGTACGAATCGCTCTCGGGCCAGCTCGAGACGGGCGAATGGCTTCTGACCGCCCACACACGCGAGGACCAGGCAGAGACCGTCTTGATGAACCTGCTCAGGGGGAGCGGTCCGGCCGGTTTGGCCGGGATCCCGGTCAAGTCAGGTTCGATCGCCCGTCCCATGCTCGGGATCAGCCGATCCGAGACCCGGGAGCTGGCGGTGCTGGCCGATCTGCCCTTCTACGACGACCCGGCCAACCTCGACCCGGCGAATCGCAGGAACGTGATCCGGCTCGAGGTCCTCCCCGGCCTCGAGGCGAGGTTCAACCCACGACTGGTGGAGTCCCTGGCCCGCGCGGCCACCCTGACCCGGTCCGACGAGGACTACCTCCAGGGCCAGGTCGGGTCGGTCTCTCTGCTGGCCAGAGGCTCTTCGGTGGCCGTTCCCGTGGGTGGCCTCGCGGCCGTGCCGCGACCGGTCGCGGATCGGGCCGTACGCGGCTGTCTCGCCCGGGTGCGCCCGCCGCATTCGGGCACCGCAGCCGAGATGGCACAGATATGGGCGGTGGCCTCCGGGGAGCGTCGCAGCACCCTGCTCGCCGGTGGCATCGAAGTGGCCGTCGACGGCCCGCTGCTGGTGTTCAGTCGTGAGCCTTCGAGTCATGCATCCTCGAGCCCTGTCGCCCTCGAGGTCGGGGTCAACACTGTCGACGGGTACGAGATCGAGATCGAGCGTGTCGACCGTGTGTGCCGCGTCGCGCCTGTGGGGCCCGGGTGGGCGGTCTTCGACCCGGAGGCGCGGCTCACGGCGCGTGTCGACGAGAAGGGCCGGCTCGTGGTCGAGGCCGACGGATCGACGGCCTGGCTGCCCGGGGAGCGGCGTCTCGGTGTCGCCTGGTATCAGCCTCGGACCACCGGCTACCTTTCGGTGTTCGCCAGAGAGGAATGCGGATGGACATCAAGCCCCTGATCACCGCCGAGGAGATCGAGGCCAAGCTTGCCGAGATGGGCAAGCGGATAACCGAGGATTACGAGGGCAAGGATGTGCTCCTGGTCGGAGTCCTCCGAGGGGCGTTCATGGTCATGGCCGATCTGGCTCGTCACATCGACCTGCCGGTCGAATTCGACTTCATGGCGGTCTCCTCGTATGGGGCGTCCACCCAGACCTCGGGCGTCGTCCGGATCCTCAAGGACCTGGATGAGGAGATCGCAGGCCGACATGTGCTGATCGTCGAGGACATCATCGATTCAGGGCTGACCCTGAGCTATCTGATGAAGAGTCTGAACGTGCGCAAGCCGGCGTCGCTCGAGATCGCGACGTTGCTCCTCAAGGAGGGGATTCAACGTGTTCCGATCGAGGTCAAATACGTGGGTTTCCCGATCGGCCCGGAGTTCGTCGTCGGTTACGGGCTTGACTACGCGGGCAAGTACCGCAACCTCCCCTACGTCGGTGTCATGGGCGCGGAGACTTGAACAACGGGCCGACGTGAGACCGCGAACAGATGACGGGTTCGAATATGGGGGGGTTTCCCGTAGCATTGGGTCTCCAATCTTCCCGAGAAACCTGAACTGAGGTCTCTGTGAACCGAACTCTGCGCACGCTGGTGGTCTACGGACTGTCGATCATCATGCTGGCCATCCTGGCTCAGTGGTGGTTCGACCAGGTCCAGGGGCCTCAGCCTGTCGAGCTCTCCGTGTTCATGGACAATGTCGAGGAGGGCAAGTACTCGGATGTCGAGATGCTCGCCCGGTCCAACGAGCTCCAGGGCCGTTTGGAGGGCTCCGAGCTCGACGAAGAGGCGTGGGACGAGGTAACCAGCTATCCCGAGGGCTCCGAGGGTGACCTGGTCACACTGCTGCGCGATTCGGGCACCAAATTCAGCACCGACGCTCAGCCTCCGGGCTTCTGGGAGGTCTTGATCAGCTTCCTGCCCTGGTTGTTCCTGCTCGGGTTCATGGTGTTCATCTTCATGCAGATGCAGGGCGGCGGGAATCGAGTCATGCAGTTCGGGAAGTCCCGGGCAAAGCTCGTCGGCAAGGAACAGCCCAAGACGACCTTCGACGATGTGGCCGGTCTCATCGAGGCCAAAGAGGAGCTCGAGGAGATCAAGGACTTCCTCCAGAACCCGGACAAGTACCGGCAGATGGGGGCGAAGATCCCCAGGGGCGTGCTCCTCTTCGGCCCTCCCGGCACCGGCAAGACCCTCCTCGCCAAGGCAGTCGCCGGCGAAGCGGGTGTTCCCTTCCTGTCCATCTCCGGCTCCGACTTCGTCGAGATGTTCGTCGGTGTCGGCGCTTCCCGTGTCCGCGACCTGTTCGACCAGGCCAAGCAGAGCGCCCCGGCCATCGTGTTCATCGACGAGATCGACGCGGTCGGCCGTCATCGCGGTGCTGGTCTCGGTGGTGGTCATGACGAGCGGGAGCAGACCCTCAACCAGTTGCTGGTGGAGCTCGACGGATTCGAGGGCAACGTAGGCGTGATCGTGATGGCGGCGACCAACCGCCCGGACATCCTCGACCCCGCCCTGCTCCGCCCTGGCCGGTTCGACCGTCAGATCGTGGTGGATGCACCGGACATAGAGGGCCGGAAGGCCATTCTCGAGGTGCATTCGAAGGGCAAGCCGCTGAACGAGGAGATCGACCTCGGGGTCCTCGCCCGGCGCACCCCGGGCTTCACCGGGGCCGACCTGGCCAACCTGATCAACGAGGCAGCGCTGCTCGCCACCAGGCGCCGCCGCAAGGACATCGGGATGCTCGAGCTCGAAGAGGCGATCGATCGGGTCATCGCCGGCCCGGAGCGCAAGACCAAGGTCATGTCCGACGAGGAGAAGCGTCTCATCGCCTACCACGAGACCGGTCATGCCCTGGTCGGTTACGCCCTGCCCAACTCCGATCCCGTGCACAAGGTGACCATCGTCGCCCGTGGCCGCTCACTTGGTCACACCCTGGCCCTCCCCACCCACGACAAGTTCCTGGTCCGACGCTCGGAGCTGGTCGATCAGTTGGCCATGCTGCTCGGTGGCAGGACAGCCGAGGAGATCATCTTCGCCGACCCGACCACCGGGGCGGCCAACGACATCGAGAAGGCCACGGCCATCGCCCGGAAGATGGTCATGGAGTACGGGATGAGCGACTTGCTGGGCCCGATGCAGTACGGGAAGCCGAACGGCGAGGTGTTCCTGGGCAGGGACTATTCCCGTCAACAGGACTATTCGGATGAGGTCGCAGCGAACATCGACAACGAGGTCCGAAGCATGATCAACGCCGCCCATGAGGAGGCGCGGGTCATCCTGGAGACCCATGAGCCTGCCATGCAGAGGATGGTCGAATCCCTCATGGAGAAGGAGACGGTCGATCGTCACGAGGTCGCCCAGTTGTTCTACGACGTCCCCAAGTGGGAGCACACGGGTGAGGGTGCCATGCGTCTCCGCTACCCGGAGAATCCGGTGCTCCCCCAGCAGCATGAAGACGAGCTGGTCGCGGCGGCCACAGAGGCGGAGAAAGAGGAAGAGCCGGTGACGGAGTCGCTGTCGTTGAACCGGAAGCTTCGTCGTTCCAGTCGCCCCGCCCCGGACCCGTCGTAGCACGTTTCACGCAGTGTCTCACGCTCAGGGGACCCGGTCCCTGGCCCGGGGAGGAGGCAGCTCGATCCGAGCAAAGTGAGTGCCGCGTCGGGCTGGGTCGTAGCGGGGACCCACGGTGAAGTCCCGTCATTCGGTTTCCGGGAATACACCGCTGCACCCGTCCATTTCCTCTCGTGATGAGTGATATCGATCTGGGCCGAATCGAGAAGGCGGTACGAGAGATAATCGAAGCCCTCGGTGAGGATCCCGATCGTGAGGGTCTGGCCGGTACTCCGCAACGAGTGGCCGGTTTCTATGCCGAGGTATTCGACGGTCTCCATCGTGACCCGGGTGATGTGGTGGACGCGTTCTTCGGAGAAGAGCACTACCAGGAGATCGTGATGGTGCGGGAGATCCCGTTCTACTCGATGTGCGAGCACCATTTCGTCCCATTTCACGGTCTCGCCCATGTCGCCTACATCCCGAGGGGCCGGGTGACCGGTCTCTCCAAGCTGGCCCGGCTCGTGGAGGGCTTTGCCCGGCGCCCGCAGATGCAGGAGCGTCTCACGGCCCAGGTAGCCGACGCCCTCACGGAGCGTCTCGACCCATTGGGGGTCATGGTGGTCATCGAGGCGGAGCACCTCTGCATGTCGATGCGCGGCGTCAGGAAGCCAGGGGCCACGACGGTGACCTCCGCCGTGCGCGGGATCATGGAGTCGCAGGCTGCCACCAGGGCAGAAGCCATGTCGCTGCTGTTCGGCACGACTCGCTAGCGCTAGCCGTTTCGAGCTCGACGTTCTACGTTCTACGCCGTGAGTGAGTGGAGTCTCAAGACCAGGACGATCGATCTCTCCCACGGCGTGCTCATGGGGATCGTGAACGTGACCCCGGACTCCTTCTCCGATGGGGGAGCCCGGTTCAGGAGGGAGGATGCGGTAGTGGCCGGGCTGGTGATGGCCGAGCAGGGCGCCGGAATCATCGACGTGGGCGGCGAATCGACCCGACCCGGGGCGGAGCCGGTCCCCCTCGACGAAGAGCTGCGCCGGGTCCTCCCTGTGATCGAGGACCTCGCCTCCCGTGGCATCGTCATCTCGGTGGATACCTCGAAGCCGGAGGTCGCCGCCGCAGCCGTCGAGCACGGGGCCGAGATAGTCAACGACGTCACGGCCGCCGGCTCGGAGGGGATGGGGGCGGTGATGGCAGCATCCGGGGCGGGCGTGATCCTCATGCACATGCAGGGGACACCGAGGACCATGCAGCACGATCCGATCTACGACGACGTCGTGGGCGAGGTAGTCGCCTATCTCGCCGACCGCGCCCGTACCGTGATCGGGG
>JBFYOJ010000074.1:0-8750 GCA_041303885.1 Acidimicrobiia bacterium
ATAAGGGCTCGGTGTGGGATCAGTTCTCGTCCTGGGCGATCGGGGAGCTGATCGCAGATGACGTGGAGGAAGAGTGGAGCTTCGACCCCGAGCAGGCACGGAGCACACTGGACGATCACCCCGGTCTGACACCGCTCTTCGTCCAGGAGCCGCAGGTGGGCCCGGACGGCTCCGGTACCCTCGTCGTGACTCCGGGGGTGGTTGGGACCGAGGCCGACATCGAGGACATCCTCGACACGTTGGGCTCTGTCGATCTCACCGCAGCCCCGGACCGGATCACCACGACGGTGGAGGAGATCCCACCCACGGTCAGTGATGAGGCAGCGGCGGAGTTCTCCGACCGTCTCAACGACCTCATCGGAGACGGTGTCGAGATCTCGGTTGCAGGGCGGCAGGCCGTCCTGACCGCTCGTTCCCTGCAGTCGCTCCTGCAGATCGACGTGGCAGAGGGGGCAGTCGAGGCGCAGTTCGACCCTGCCGCTCTCCAGCAGACCCTGGAGACCACGATCGTCGGCCCGGTCGGGGAGTTCGTTGAGCCGACACTCGACATAGGTGGCGATCAGATCGAGGTGGTGACCCCTGGCGAGGCTCCGCCGGTGTGTTGCGCCGAGAACGTCGGCTCGTGGCTGGGTGAGGAGATCCTCGCCGGGGCTGACGGCCCATTCGGCCTGCCGACGCGACCCACCAACGACCCGAGCCTGCTCGCCTGGGCAGACGGCTCGGCCGTTGTGGAGATAGTCAGCGAGTTCACCACGCCACATGCCTGCTGCGAGTCGCGCGTGCAGAACATCCATCGGATCGCAGACATCGTCCGCGGGGTGTATCTCGTGCCCGGGGAGAGATTCTCGCTGAACGAGTTCGTCGGGCCTCGCACGGTCGAGAACGGATTCGTCGCGGCGGGAGCGATTCGACAGGGCCATTTGATCCAGGAGATCGGTGGGGGGGTCTCGCAGTTCGCCACGACCATCTTCAATGCCGCCTACTTCGCCGGGATGGACTTCGAGGAGTACCGCAGCCACACGATCTACTTCTCCAGGTATCCCTATGGCCGGGAGGCAACGATCTCCAACCCGGCGCCCGACCTGATCTTCAACAACACATCTGACTACCCGATTCTGATCTGGACGTCGTACACCGACGAGTCGATAACGGTCAGCATGTACTCGACGAAGAACGTCGTGGTCAACGAGCTCGATCAGCGAACCTCGAGACGCGGGGTGTGCACGCATGTCGAGACCGACCGGGAAAGGGTCTTCGCCGATGGTCGGAAGGTGGTGGACACCTTCATCGCCGACTACCGCCCGGCGGAGGGAATCGACTGCAGTGGGAAGCGCATCCCGCCTCCTACTGGCTGATTGGGGCCCGACTTGCCGCATGGACGCCGGTCTTTCGAGCTTCCGCCGCCTATGACCCGAGCGCCGGGTCGTCCCCAAAGCCCATCACGTTGAAGATCACCAAGACGATGACGAACACGACTACGGCGAGGATGAGACCCACGAGCCATGCAGGCATCTGTCTCTTCTCGCTCATGCCCGTTCATTGTGCCGGGTTGGGTGGCGGTCGGCACGCGATGAGGGGCCCCGGCCGATGACCGGGACCCCTCAGTCGTAGGACCAGCGTCAGGAAGTCAGTGCTTCGTGTTGGGTCCCGACGACGATCTTCCGCGCCTTGGCCGTCTCGGCGACCGGGATGGACACGGTGAGCACACCGTGGTCGTATCCGGCCTCGATTCGGTCGGTGTCCAGACCGTCGCCGAGGAAGAACTGGCGCGAGAACGCACCGGTGGGCCGCTCGTTGAGGATCACCTGAGTGCCCTCTTCCCGCTTCCACTCACGGACGGCGTTGACCGTGATGGTGTTCTTCTCCACGGTGAGGTCGATCGAATCCGGGTCGACCCCGGGCAGATCGATATGAAGCCAGAACCGGTCATCTTTCCGGTAGGCGTCCACCGGCATGTAGCTGAACCGGTGTCCCCCGAACACTTGACGGGAGAGACGATCGAAATCGCCGAATGGGTCGGTGCGCATCAGCACTTGGGTACCTCCTTATGAGTCCGATTACTACAGCGGACTATACACATCTAACTTGATATGTCAAACATCAGATTCTATGACTGATCATCTGTGGCACGAGCAGCACCACGCTGTCGTGCTGCCCTTGGCGTCACCAGTCCTACGATGGGGCTGCCATGGGCGAGCCTCCGTCGGACTTCGACCGCTTCGTCGGCAGCGATCGACGGCCAATCCCCCGACCACGGGGGCTGGCCGCCGTCGTATCGGTGATCGCACTGGCAGTCGCGATCGGATTGGTGGCCCTGTTGCCGAGAGATGCCGTGGAGGTGGACCGTTCTGAGTTCGGGTTCGCCGACGAGGTGATCCCGGCCACGGTCGTATCAGCAGAAGCCGGTGTGTGCAGCTACGCGGCCGATCTCCTCTGCACCAATGTGACGTTCCAGTTCACAACGGCTGATGGCGAGACGTCGACATACACCCAGGAGTTCTCAGACGATCCCGGTCAGCCGAGTCTCGCCACCGGAGATCGGGTCTACCTGTCCATCGTGGTCACTGATGGCGAGCCTTTCTACAACTACTACGACCGGGATCGGGGTCCGCTCATCGGAGTCGTGGCCCTCGTCTTCGCCGTCACGGTGATCGCACTGGGCCGAGTGCGTGGTGTGGCGGCCCTCATCGGGCTCGCCCTGAGCCTGATCATCATCCTGTGGTTCATCGTCCCTGCGATCATCGCGGGACGCGATGCCGTGCTGGTCGCCTTGGTCGGGGGTGGGGCGATTGCCCTCATCGCGCTCTATCTCGCCCACGGCATCACCCCGCTGACCCATATTGCCGCTGTTGGGGCATTCGCTGCTCTGGCCCTCACCACCGGCCTCTCCTGGCTGGTGGTCTTGCTGGCCGACTTCACCGGGCTGGTGAGCGACGAAGCCTTCTACCTGCTCTCGCTCCCCGACCTGGACCTATCCGGACTTCTCCTGGCCGGTATCGTCCTCGGGGCGATCGGCGCCCTCGACGATGTCACAGTGACGCAGACCTCGGCGGTCTGGGAGCTCAATCTTGCCAACCCAAAACTCGACAGCCGTGGGCTCTTCGACTCAGGGCTCCGCATCGGGCGTGACCACATCGCATCGACGGTCAATACGCTTCTTCTCGCCTATGCAGGAGCCGCCATGCCGCTGCTCATCTTGTTCAGTCTGTCGGAGCTTCCGCTGAACGTCGTTGCAAGCTCCGAGGTCGTCGCGGTCGAGATCGTGCGGACTCTCGTCGGGTCCATCGGGCTGGTTGCAGCCGTCCCCGTGACCACATGGCTGGCATCGCGTCGAGCCGGACAGACCCGCGCATGAAGGAGCGTGATGGCAAAGCGGTCATCGGCTGGCGGGAATGGGTGCAGCTGCCCGAGATCGGAGTCGTCGAGACCAAGGCCAAGGTCGACACCGGGGCGGACAACTCGTCTCTGCACGCCTTCAACGTCCGGCGCTTCGAGCGGGACGGGGTCGAGTACGTCCGGTTCGAAGTCCATCCCAAGCAAAGATCGAGGAAACCGTCCATCCACTGTGAGGCGCCGCTGGCCATGGAGAGAAAGGTCAAGAACCCGGGAGGGCGCACCGAGCTCCGCCCGGTGATCCGCACCAAGGTGGTAGTCGCGGGCATCGAGATCGACGCTCTGGTAAACCTCACCAGCCGCGACGAGATGGGGTTCCGGATGCTCCTCGGTCGCCGCACGGTCAGAAGCAAGTTCGTCGTCGATCCGGGGCGCAGCTACCTGGGTGAGCGTCCGAGCCGTAAGGATGAATCGCAGTGAAGATCGCCATCCTCTCCCGCAACTCGAGCCTCTATTCGACCAAGAGGCTCAGAGAGGCCGCGTACAACCGTGGCCATGAGGTCTCGGTGGTCGACTACCTCCGCTGCTACATGGATATCTCTGCCAGGAGACCCAGAGTCCTGTTCCGGGGAGAGGAGGTTCGCCCCGACGCGGTCATCCCGCGCATCGGCGCGACTTACACCTTCTACGGTGCTGCCGTGGTCCGGCAGTTCGAGATGGCGCGCGTGTTCACCCTCAACGACTCCCAGGCGATAAGCCGATCGCGGGACAAGCTCCGCTCGTTGCAGCTTCTGTCCCGCGCCGGGGTTGGGTTGCCAACGACCAGCTTTGCCCATTCGACCCAGGACATCGATGGCCTCCTCGAGGTGGTCGGGGGCCCACCGGTCGTGGTCAAGGTGCTCGAAGGCACCCAGGGTCTCGGCGTCGTGCTTGCCGAGACGAAGAAGGCCGCGGAGTCGGTGATCTCGGCCTTCCGTCAACTCGACGCCAACATCCTCGTCCAGGAATTCGTCAAAGAGGCTGCCGGCGCCGATATCAGGGCCTTCGTGATCGGCGGGAAGGTCGTGGCAGCCATGAGGCGCCAGGCCCCGCCCGGGGACTTCAGGTCGAACCTGCACAGGGGTGGCCAGGCAGAGGTCGTCAAACTCACTCCGGCCGAGAGGGCGACGGCGGTGAGGGCGGCCAAGACCATGGAGCTCAATGTTGCCGGGGTCGACATGGTGAGATCCGAGAGCGGGCCGATGGTGCTCGAGGTCAATTCATCGCCAGGCCTGGAGGGAATCGAGGCGGTCAGCGGTGTCGACATCGCCGACGCCGTCGTCGAGTACATCGAGGACAACGTCGAACCCGAACCAGCCAGACGGTCACGTGGTTGAAGTCCGCAACGATCCGATAACGGTCGGAACGACCACGGTTCCACCGGGCCGGAAGATCAAGATCGAGCTCCCCTTCGGGCGCTTGCCCACGGGTAGCCCTGCCTACCTTCCGATCGCGGTGATAAACGGCCGCACCGAAGGCCCGAACGTCTGGATCTCCGGTGGGATTCACGGCGATGAGATCAACGGGGTGGAAGTGGTGCGGGGAGTCATGAGGGCCCTGGACGCCAAGCGGCTTCGCGGCGCGGTCATCGCCGTGCCGATCGTCAATCCCCTGGGCTTTCTCATGCGATCGAGGTACCTCCCCGACCGCCGCGACCTGAACCGGGCATTCCCCGGCTCTGTCCGCGGGTCCACGGCATCGCGACTCGCCCACCTCTTCATGACCGAGGTCGTGTCCCACTGCTCGGTCGGGATCGACTGTCACACCGCCTCCAACCATCGCATGAACATCCCCCAGATTCGTGCCGACGTCGACGATCAGGAGACACTTCGACTGGCCCGGGCATTCGGGGCACCGTTCACGATCGAGTCGAGGGTGCGCGACGGGTCATTGAGACAGGCCGCAACCGAGCTCGGGATCAAGATGCTGGTCTACGAGGCAGGACAGTCGGATCGTTCCGATGAGGAGGCCATCGGTACCGGCGTGACCGGGGTGATGAGGACCCTGCGCGCCATGGAGATGATCGACATCGAGCTTCCCGAAGCGCCCCCGACGCGAGTCGTGCGGCGGACTCGATGGGTCAGGGCGCGGAGGGGAGGATTGGTCGATATCGAGCCGAACCTGGGAGACCTGGTCGAGGCGGGAGAGGTGATCGCCCGTATCTCGGACGCTTTCGGAGTGAGACCCACACAGGTGAGGGCCACCACGACCGGATGGGTCATCGCCCGGACCCTGAGCCCCCTGGTCAACCCTGGCGACCCTTTGGTTCACATCGCCGCGGGCGCGGGCCCCGACTTCGACGAGCCGGCCGAGCGCGGTTAGGGCTGGCGACTGCGACCCACCGCCGTCAGATCAAGACGCCTTGTCGATCTCCTGGATCCAGCGTCGTCTGACCGAGCGGCGCTCTTTCGGTGTGTGCCCTCCCCAAATCCCCTCTGTCTGATTGGTCTCGATCGCCCAGGTCAGGCACTCGGCCGCGACGGGGCAGGCAGCACAGACAGCCTTGGCCCGGGCGATGCCCGCCAGGTCCTCGGGATTCGGGAAGAACGACACCTCGTCGACGACATCAACGCAAGCCGCCTCCTCCCGCCATGGGGAGTGTTTCACATCGAAGATCACTGTCTCAATCATGTTTGGAACCGCGTAAACGCATCATCAACTGCTTTCGTTCCCGCCGGTCGAGACGGATGAAACGGGTATCGAGCGATACGTCAGTCGAGGGCAAACGGTTCTGGAACCGCCCCCGGCCCGAGCCGATGCAGTTCGGCCCGGGCGACCGATCGGCGATGCACCTCATCGGGCCCATCGGCGATCTGAAGCCATCGACCGAGTGAGTAGAAGCTCGCCAGCGGGAAGTCTTCGGTGAACCCGGCTCCACCAAAAAGCTGGATGGCGCGGTCGGCGACACGGGTGAGGACCGCAGGGGCCACGACCTTGATCGCGGCGATCTCAACCCTGGCGGCCTTGACTCCGACGTTGTCGATCATCCAGGCAGTCTTGAGCACGAGGAGGCGCGCCTGCTCGATGTCGATCCGGGCGTCGGCGATCCATTCGCGGACCACACCCTGCTCCGAAAGCGGCATTCCGAATGCAGTTCTCGCCTGAGATCGTTGCACCATGAGATCCAGGCAACGCTCGGCTGCGCCGATTGCGCGCATGCAGTGATGAATACGCCCGGGGCCGAGTCGGGCCTGGGCGATGGCAAAGCCGCCGCCCTCCTCACCGAGCAAGTTGGAAGCGGGGACTTCCACGTCTTCGAAGAGGATTTGTGGATGGCCACCTCGATCCTGGTAGCCGAACACCGTCGGTTGACGCTCGACCGTCACCCCCGGCGTGTCCATCGGGACCAACACCATCGACTGGCGACGATGCGGGTCGGTGTCGGGGTCGGTCACACCCATGACGATCGAGACCTTGCAGCGTGGCGAGGCGGCGCCCGAGCTGAACCACTTGCGTCCGCTGATCCGATACGTGTCACCATCGCGCCGGATGCGGGTGCGGATGTTGGTGGCGTCGGAGCTGGCGACGTCGGGCTCGGTCATCGAAAAACAGGAGCGGATCTCCCCATCCAGCAGCGGGAGAAGCCAGGTCTCCTTCTGCTCCGCAGTCCCGAACATGTCGAGGATCTCCATGTTCCCGGTGTCAGGAGCCGAGCAGTTGATGGCCTCGGGAGCGATCTGCGGGCTTCGACCTGTTATCTCGGCCAGGGGCGCGTACTCGAGGACCGAAAGACCTGCGCCGAGCTCGGGGTCGGGAAGGAAGAGATTCCACAATCCGAGCCTGCGCGCTTCCCGCTTGAGCTCCTCGAGGATCGGCGGGTGGTGATGCGGGTCGCCTCCAGCCCGCATCTGCTCTTCGTATACCGCTTCCGCCGGATACACGTGCGAGCTCATGAAATCCCGGAGTCGTCCTAAGAGCTCCTCGACCCTCGGGCTGTATGCGAAATCCATCGCCGCTGACGCTAGCTGTCGGCCTGCTCCGGTTCCGGCTCGGGCTCGCCGGAGGCCGGCCCTTCCTCGATCTCGACTTCGATCTCGGCCTCGGTGGGCGGTGGGGTGTCGAAGCTCATCGGGGGAATGGCTGCGGCCGGCACCCGTGGCCTGCCCCTGGTCAGTTCACCCATCACCAGCCACCCGGCAAGCAGCACGACAAAGAAACGCCTGAACCACAGCGAGGCAGCCAGGGCGCCGAGGGCGGTGACCAAGAAGATGACGTTGGCGATGCGCTCGGCCCTGGCCGGGGTCACCTTCTGCAGGAGCGAGGTGAGGAGATGCCCGCCGTCCAGGGGTCGAATCGGAAGCCAGTTGAGTAGACCCCAGAACACGTTGACCCAAATCAGGTTGCTCACCGCGAAGCCGGCCACCCCCGCGTACGGGCCGGTGAGGGTGGCGATCAGCCAGACCAACAGTCCGAACAGCACACCGACGGCCGATCCTGCTGCGGCCACCGTCGCCCTCCGACCGGGAGTGAACTTCTCCTCCGCTCCCGACCACGAGGTCAAACCACCGATGCCGTTCAGCTCGATCGATACCTCAGCCCCGAATGCTCGGGCGGTGAGGGCGTGGCCAAGCTCATGGATCAGGATCGAGAAGAAAACGACGGCCACCCAGGCGGCGACCAGGGCGAGACGACCGCTGGAAAGACCGAGGAGGGCAGCCACCAGCAGGAAGGACGATTGAACCGTCACCGGGATGCCGAACAGGCGAAACGAGAGCACGACCCCATATTGGCCGACTGCGCCGCTTCTGAAGAGGTCTACCCTCGGTGCCATGAGCGATGATCTCCGGTCCGCCGTCGCCGCGGACATGCCCCGCCTCACCCAGATGCTGGCCGATCTCGTCCGACTGCCCTCGGTGAGCGCACCCGGCTACGACAAGGAAGAGACCCACGAGGCCGCCGAGCGGATCGCCGGAATGCTCGAGGAATTCGGCTATCAGAACACGCAGTTGCTCGAGGTCGAGGGTGGCAACCCGGCGGTGTTCGCCGAGCTCCCGGCACCCGAAGGGGCCCTGACTCTCCTGCTCTATGCCCACTACGACGTGCAACCGCCCGGACCGGGCTCGGAGTGGGACACGGGCCCGTTCGATCCGGTCGAGCGTGACGGTCGTCTGTACGGCCGTGGCGCCGCCGACGACAAAGGGGGAATCGTCATGCACCTCGGTGCTGTGGCTGCCCATGACCACAAGCCGCCGGTCGGGGTCCAGCTCTTCTTCGAGGGAGAGGAAGAGGCCGGGTCGGAGAGTCTCGAGGGAATCCTCGAGAAGTACTCCCACCTGCTCAAGCCCGACGTGATCGTCATCGGCGATGGTGGCAACTGGTCGCTGGGGGTGCCTGCCTTCCTCACCTCGCTGCGAGGAAAGATCGGAAGAGCGTCGGGT
>JBFYOJ010000075.1:0-8843 GCA_041303885.1 Acidimicrobiia bacterium
GCCCGAAGCTGCCAAGTTCCAGTTCCGGGCCAGCAACGAGTGGATCAGCGGCACACACAGTCGGAGCCGGATCCACGGGTTCTTCGGTCTTGGGGCGGAGCAGACTCATCGTGACCCACACGAGTACGACGCCGATCATCCCGAGCAGCTGGTCGGAACGGACTCGGGCCCGAGCCCGGTCGAATTCCTGCTCCACGCGTTGGCCGCCTGCATCACGGCAGGGATCGGCAACATCGCCGCGGCCCGTGGGATCGACCTGACCCGGGTTCACTCGACCGTCACCGGGGACGTCGACCTCGTCGGCCTTCTCGGTCTGGACGACTCGGTGAGGAACGGATATCAGGCGATTGATGTCAGCTTGACCATCGAGGGCGACGCCGGGGCAGACGAGCTCCGCGCCGTCGTGGAGCGGTCGGTCGCCCGTTCGGCGGTCTACGACCTGTTGACCAACGGCACATCGGTCCACGTCCGGGTCGAAGTCGGATGAGAACGCCTCGTGTGGCGGCCGGGGGACCTCCCGGCCGCCCCGGGGCGGGGTGGGAGCCGATCGCGGCTCCCGACTACGACGTGATCGTGGTCGGGGCCCGCGTGGCCGGTGCCTCCACTGCGATGCTCTTGGCCAGGCAGGGCCACCGGGTGCTCATGGTCGAGCGAGCCGGCATGCCCTCGGACGTGGTATCCACCCACGCCATCCTGCGCAGCGGGGTCCTCCAGCTCACCCGGTGGGGTCTTCTCGACCGGGTCATCGCGGCCGGCACTCCACCCGTGCGGGATGTGATTCTCGGATTCGGAGGGGACCGGATCCCGTTCGAGGTGAGACCGGAGTTCGGAGTGGACGCTCTCTATGCGCCGCGCCGGCACCTTCTCGACAGCATTCTCGTGGAGGCTGCTCAGGAAGCCGGGGTCGAGTTCGCCGACCGCACCCGGGTCGTCGATCTGGCACGAGGGCCGATAGGCCAGGTCACCGGCGTCGTCTTGAAAGGACAGGGAAACAGACTGATACGCACCGCCCAAATGGTGGTTGGTGCCGACGGCGTGTGGTCCCGAATCGCCGGTCTGGTCGGAGCCAATGCCTACGAGGGCCATCCCGCCACCAACGCCGTCACCTACGCCTACTTTCGCGAAGTCGAGATGTCGGGGTTTTGGTTCCAGTTCACCCCGGGCGTCAACGCAGGGCTGATCCCGACCAACGACGGGCTCTGTTGTGTCTTTGTCGGTCGGAGCAACGATCGGGGCGCCGATTTCCGTGCCTCCGACGACGAGTTCAACCATCTGCTTCGGTCTGCTGCACCCGACCTCGCCGAAATGGTGTCGGAGGGATCGAGGGCGAGTGGCTTTCGAGGTACCAACGGCCTGCCCGGTTTCATCCGGCAACCGTGGGGGCCTGGCTGGGCCCTGGTCGGGGACGCGGGCTATACCAAGGATCCGATCTCGGCACACGGGATCAGCGACGGTCTGAGGGACGCGGAACTGTGTGCCCGAGCGGTCGATCGGGCGATTCGCCACCCCGACGGATGGGTGGAGGCGATGACCGGATATCAGAGCCTGCGCGATCGGCTCTCGCTCCGCATGTTCCAGGAGGCCCAGGCCCTTGCTCGCTTCGAGTGGGATGCAGCGGAGGCGTCGTCTCGGATGAGGGTGATCAGCGAATCGGTGCGGGCGGAGTGTGAAGCTCTCGAAGGGCTGGGGGAATGGTCATCGGCAATGTCCTTGTCATCGGTGTGATCAACTGATTGACGAGCCATAGACGGGCCATCCCGGAGTAGCTTTTGATCTCGATGACCTTTGCTGTCGCCGCCGAGTCGTATGACCGGTTCATGGGCAGATATTCGGGTCTCCTCGCACCGATCTTCGCCGACACCGCCGGGGTGAGATCAGGCCACGTGGTCCTGGAGGTGGGGTGTGGTCCTGGGGCATTGACGACTGAGCTGGTGCGACGTCTCGGGGCCGGGTCCGTCACCGCAGTCGACCCCTCAGAGCCATTCGTGGCGGCGGCGCGTGAGAGGCTTCCCGGGGTGAGGGTCCTCAAGGCGTCTGCCGAAAAGCTTCCCTTCGCCGAAGGCGAGTTTGATGCCACCCTCGCCCAGCTCGTGGTCCATCACATGGCTGACCCAATAGCAGGTGTCGGCGAAATGGCCCGGGTCACGCGGGCTGGTGGGACCTTGGCCGCCTGTGTCTGGGACCTCGCCGGTGGTCGGGCGCCGTTGGGCCCGTTCTGGCGGGCGGTCAAGCGGTTCGACCCGGGGGCCCGGGACGAGTCGGATTTCCCCGGAGCGCGCGAGGGCGAGCTGGTGGACATCTTCCATAAGGCGGGTATCAGCGACGCTGAGGGGGAGGCCCTGACCTTTGATGTGGAGCATGCGAGCTTCGAGGAATGGTGGGAGCCGTTCACGCTCGGGGTGGGTCCCGCTGGTCGCTACGTAGCCGGCCTCGATCCGGAGAGCCAAGCCAGTCTCGCCGAAATGTGCCGGGAGGAGGTTCCTCCTCCACCGTTCACCATGTCGTTTGCGGTGTGGGCGGCTCGGGGATCGGCCCCGAATCACACCATGTAGCCCCGGGACGCCGAAGATCGCACGGTTGGAGCTTCTCGTCGACGGATTCGGCTTCATGTGGATGTCCTGAATCACTGACTTTGTGGCCGCCATTGTCGAACACCGTCACCCCTCGGAGAGCCCGGGTCTTCGACCTTCGAGTGAAAGCCGGATTCAGGCACCTTTGACAACAGGGTCGATCGCGGGAAATCGAGCAACACGTCCGATCCGCTCATACACCGTTCATATCCTCTTGTCGATGTCGGGTCGCCACCTGCTCGAGATCTGACCGGTCAAACGGCGAGAGCGCCGCTCCTATCTTCGTATGTCACTGTCCCATTCGAAGCTGGCGCAAGACCATCGCACCCGTACTCGAGCTCGGCAAACCTCTGGAGAGCATGATCGAGTCCATGGGCTACTGCCAGGTGCAGGGGAATCCTAAACTGGCCCCAGGGCCGGTCGCTGTTCGAGCGCTGTGCTGAACACCACAGGCCTTCACGGACAGCGAATCATCAGCTACTAGTTGACAAAAGCACGGGGACGTAGCTCAGTTGGAAGAGCACCGGCTTTGCAAGCCGGGGGTCGTGGGTTCGAGTCCCATCGTCTCCACGCCTGGTGTTGCGTCCGGTCCTGACCGGATGCCCGCCCTGTTGACGAACTAGGAGTCGGAGATGACAAATGCCGTAATTGTCGATGCGGTCCGTACCCCGGTGGGGCGTCGCAACGGGATGTTCAAGGACCACCACCCGGTCGACCTGGCCTCACGGCCGCTCGAGGCCATTGTGGAGCGGAACCAGATCGATCCCTCCATGATCGAAGACGTGGTCATGGGTGTCGTCTCCCAAACCGGGGAACAGGCATACAACCTCGGGCGTAACGCCGCCCTCGCCGCCGGTTACCCCGAAGAGGTGCCAGGTGTGACCATCGACCGTCAATGCGGCTCTTCGCAACAAGCCGCCCACTTCGCCGCCCAGGCGATCATGGCCGGCGTCCAGGACGTGGTGGTTGCAGCCGGTGTGGAGAACATGACCCGGGTCCCGATGGGGATCACCGCCCAGCAGGGCCCCGGTCTCCCCTTTGGGGCCCGCATGTTGGAGCGCTACGCCCAGGGCCTGGTGCCCCAGGGCCTCTCTGCCGAGATGATCGCCGAGAAGTGGGGCATCTCGCGTGAAGAGCTCGACGAGCTGGCGTTGGAGTCGCATCGCCGGGCCGCACGTGCCAGCGAAGCGGGCAGGTTCGAAGGTCAGATCGTGCCGGTGGGGGTGACCGGTGACGACGGCAGGACCGTCACCGTGACCCGAGATGAGGGAATCCGCTGGGACACCTCCGCAGACAAGCTCGCCGCTCTCCAGCCTGCATTCAAGAGCGACGGCGTGGTCACCGCAGGCAACTCGTCCCAGATCTCGGACGGTGCGGCGGCCATCCTGATCATGTCCGAGCAGAAGGCCGCGAGCCTGGGTCTGCAGCCCAAGGCACGTTTCGTGGCGTTTGCCGTGGCCGGCGTCGATCCGGTCACGATGCTCACCGGGCCTATCCCGGCGACGGAGAAGGTCCTCGCTCGTGCCGGTCTCACCATCGACGACATCGATCTCTTCGAGGTGAACGAGGCGTTCGCCTCGGTGACCGCAGCCTGGCGGATCGAGCACGGTGGCGCCGACCCGATGGCACTCTGGGAACGGACCAACGTCAACGGGGGAGCGATCGCCCTGGGACATCCGCTCGGCGCTTCCGGCGCACGTTTGCTCACCACACTGGTCTGGGAGTTGGAGCGGACCGGTGGCCGGTACGGTCTTCAGACCATGTGCGAGGGTGGGGGAATGGCCAACGCCCTGATCATCGAACGGGTGTGACCCTCCTCGATGGCACCTCGTTGGCGGGGGGTGCGCCCGCGTGACAGGTAACAACGTCCTGACTGTGATCCTCGCCGTCGTCGGCGGCTATCTGATCTGGCGGGTGTCGATCACGTTGATCCGGATGCTCTCGACTCCACCTCCCCAGGTGAACCCCGAGGATGTGGTCCAGGTCGATCAGGACTACAAGTGCACGGTCTGCGGTGCAGAGTTGACCATGAAAGCGGTCAATGTCCTCGACGAAGCCGCCCCACGTCATTGCCGGGAGGACATGGTCCCAGTCTGGCGCCCCGATCAGTAATCACAATGATGTAGTTTTCCTCTGGTTTCTCCACAAGATGTGGAGAAACAGACACCTCTGACTCGGTTCTCAGCCATGGACCGAGCGACTACGCTCGCCTTGTGCCCGAGTCGAAGCGACGCAAGCCCAAAAGCCCGTCGGTGTCCGCCAAATCGGCGCAGGCCGCGGTCAAGGCCAAGGAGCCGAGCCCGACGTGGTACGTGGCGTTGATGGCCGGCCTGATGGTGCTGGGAGTCATCTTGGTGATCCTCCGATTCGTGTTCGAATGGGACCAGACCGTTCTCGTGATCGGGCTCGTTGCCATCGCTGCCGGCTTCCTCATGACCACCAACTATCGGTGACGACACGAGCGGGCCGAGGACGCTCGTCCTCGACCACAACGACTCGTCCACGTACAACCTCGTCCAATACCTGGGAGAGTTGGGAGTGTCTCCGGAGACGTTCCAGATCGGCAGCGCTCTCGCCTAAGGGGCGGTCGTGGTCGGCGGTGCCGTGGTGGTGGTGGTCGTGGTGGTCGTGGTGGTCGTGGTGGTGGGAGGCGGCTCGAACTTGCCCAATGTGACCGTCACGATGTCCCCAGGGAACACCGTGGCTCCGTCACTCGGGATCTGACTCACCACCCGGCCGTCCTGGTCGGAGTCTGCCACCGGCTGGGTCGATGTGGAGACATTGAGAACCAGGCCCAGGTCGTCGAGGACCGCCTCGGCCTGACCCGGGGTGAGCCCGATCAGACGGGGTACCTCCACCGGTGCCGGGCCCCTGGACAGGACCAGCAGGACGGTGTCGCCCGATTGCAGCTCGGTCCCAGCCTCCGGGTCGGTCCGGATCACCCGACCTTCCTCGATGTCGTCGTGGTACTCCTCGTTCGTGGTGAAACGGAGACCGAGATCCTGAAGCTCGTTGATGGCGTCCAACTGGGTGAACCCCTCCAGCTCGGGGACGATCACCAACTCGGGACCGGTGGAGACCACGACGTCGACCGGGGCCCCACTGCCCACCTCGACACCTGCTGCCGGGTTCTGCTCGATCACGATTCCCTCTGCCCGATCGGGATCGGGCCGTTCCGTGACATTGCCCAGGGTGAGACTGGCCTCTTCGAGCAGGTCTCGCGCGTCTTCCAGGGTCTGCCCGACCAGCGGGGGAACCGGGAACTCCTCCGGCCCCAACGACACGTAGACCTCGACCAGAGAGCCCTGCTCTACCTCAGTGCCGAATGTCGGATTGGTCCGGATCACACTGCTGATCTCGATCTCGTCACTCGCCTCGAAGAGCACCTGGACCTGGAAACCGTCCTCCTGGAGGCGCTGCAGTGCCTCCTCCTGGGTCAGACCGGTGACGTTGGGCACCTCGATCAGGTCGCCCTCACCGCTGCCACCTCCGGCCAGACGGAAGAGGAAGAACAGCAGGATCCCAAGAGCGATCAGGAGCCCGAATGCGGTGAGGATGAACGGCATCTGCGACCGTGGCTCCTCCTCGAGGCCGCGATAGACCTCGTCGGGGGGCACGGTTGCCGGGGGCACCGTTGTGGTCATCACCCGGGTGGATTGGTCGCCGTTGCCGCTGGCGGGGACGGGGACGGGGATCGGCATCCCCACCGGCTCGCCACGGAGCACCGAGTGGAGATCGGCTCGCATCTCATCCGCGGTTTGATAGCGGGCGTTGGGATCCTTGCGCATCGCCTTGGTCACCACGGCGTCCAGCGAGGGCGGCACATCGGAGTTGAGCGCGCTCGGCGGCGGCGCTTCCGTGGAGACATGCTGGAAGGCGACCGACATCGGGCTGTCCCCGGTGTAGGGCGGGCGTCCGGTGAGCATCTCGTACAGCACCACACCCAGCGAGTACACGTCGCTTCGGGCGTCGGCCGAGGCGCCCTGTGCCTGCTCCGGGCTGAAGTAGGTGGCGGTGCCGATCACGGCACCGGTGCGGGTCAGCTCCTGGCTGTCGTCCCAGGCGCGGGCGATGCCGAAGTCGGTGACTTTCACCGTGCCGTCCTTGGCGAGGAGGATGTTCCCGGGTTTGACGTCGCGGTGGACGAGGCCCGCCTGGTGCGCCACCGACAGGGCGGCCGCAACCTCGGCCGCGATCTCGGTCGCCCTGCGGGCGAGCAGCGCCCCCTCCGACTTGAGCACGTCGCGCAGCGAGCGGCCGTCGACCAGCTCCATCACGATGAAATAGGTGTTCTGGGCCTGGCCCCAGTCGTATATCCCGACGATGTTGGGGTGGCTCAGGTTGGCCGCAGCCTGGGCCTCACGCCGGAAGCGCTTCACGAAGGCCTCATCCGCCGAGTACTGAGAATGGAGGACCTTGATCGCGACCCGTCGATTGAGCAGCGTGTCGACACCCTCGTAGACATCGGCCATCCCGCCCCGGGCGAGATGCGAGGTGATCGTGTATCGATCGGTCAGTGCTGTCTGGGCTTCCATGGAGGTCGATGGATTGTAGGAATGCTCAGGTTCCAACCTATGGGGATCTCTGCAGCCAGACCTCGAACAGGTCGGCGGCGATGGGTGCGGCCACCCCGCCGCCGGAGGCCGACTCCCCGAGCTCACTGCTCCCTTCGAGGAAGACCGCCAGGGCGATGGTCGGGCTCTCCACCGGCGCGAACCCGATGAACCACGGGTTGGGCAGACCCTCTGGGCCCGTCGAGGTGCCGGTCTTGCCGGCCACCCGAACTCCGGGGACGGCGGCCCCGCGGCCCGTCCCCTCGGTGACCACCCTCTCCATCATCTGCGACATCACCGATGCCGTCGCCGGTGCCATCGCGCGCCCGAGCGGGCTCGATTCGAAGGTCTCGACCGTGTTCCCATCGGCATCGAAGATCCGGTTGACCAGATAGGGGGTCGGGGTGATGCCTCCGTTGGCGACGGCGGCGGCGACCATCGCCATGTGCAGGGGAGCTGCGCGCACGTCCCGTTCCCCGATCCCGCTCTGCGCGAGGGCTGCAGGATCCTCCGAGAGCAGTTCGACCGGGTAGGCGGCTTGAGGGACGGTCCAGGGGAACGGGATGTCCGTGTTGAAGCCGAGGGCGGCTGCAGTGATCCCGATGTCTTCCGCCCCGAGCCGGATGGAGAGGTCGGCGAACACCGTGTTGCAGGAGACGACGAACGCCTGAAGCAGCGTGATCCCTTGTCCGTCGTTGCAGACACCGCCGCCGGCATTGGAGATGGTGGCGGTGGAGCCGGGCAACTGGAACTCTTCCGGGTCGGGGAAGACGGTGCTCGGCTCCACCTCGCCGGTGTCGATCCCTGCCGAGGCCACCACCGTCTTGAACGAGGATCCCGGCGGGTAGATCTCTTTGGTGGCCCGGTCACTGAGCGGACTCTTCGGATCGGCGAGCAGTGCATCCCAGGACGCCTGTGTGTCGGCGCCCAGCAACGACTCCGGGTCGAACGAAGGCGAGGAGACCGCGGCCAGGACCGCGCCCGTCCTCGGGTCGAGAGCGAAGACCCCTCCTCGCAGGCCACCCAGCGCCTCGAAGGCCGCCCGCTGCAGGTCGGCGTTCAGGGTCGTCTCCAGGCTCTCCGGGCGAAGGTCGCGGCCGAGGATCACGGTCACCAGGTCACTGATGGTCAGGTCGACCTTTGACCGCAGCTCCTGGGCGTAGGCACCCTCCAGACCTGAGGAGCCGACCAGGAAAGAGTTGTAGCCGACGACGTGGGCAAAGGCCTCACCTTCGGGATACTCCCTGACGAACGAGCGCGGGTCCTCGGGATCCTCGACCGAACGGGCAACCACCGTGCCGTCGATGGTGACGATCAACCCCCGCTCCTTCCCCCGGTCGGCCAGTGCCGGCCGGGTGTTCCGTGGATCGGCCTTCAAGGCATCGGCGTGGATCACCTGGATCCAGGTCACCGCCATGAGGAGGACGAAAAAGGACGCGAACACCCCGATCGAGAGCCTGCGCACGGGCCCGTTCACTGTGTCTCCTCGTGACTGATGCGGAGGAGCAGAGCGACCAGGATCAGGTTGCCGACCAGGGCCGAGCCGCCGTAGGACATGAAGGGCAGCGTGATCCCGGTGAGAGGAACCAGCCGGACGATGCCCCCGATGATGAGAAAGGTCTGCACCGCCAGGACAAACGTGAGACCGGCGGCGAGCAGCTTGCGGAAGGTGTCACGACTGCGAAAGGCGATGCCCAGCCCAACCGCCACGACCAGTGCG
>JBFYOJ010000076.1:0-8306 GCA_041303885.1 Acidimicrobiia bacterium
CCCCCGGCGGCGAAGTTGACCACCGGAAGCTTCCCGGTGGACGCCACCTCCCGGATCAACTCGTAGGGAGCGCCATGGTCGCGGGCAGCAGACATCAGCTGACCCGGGTCCATGGTGGTCAGGGCCCGCATCTCATTGGTGACCGTGCGCATGTGGCGGACCGCCTCGACGACGTTCCCGGTGCCCGCCTCGCCCTTGGTACGGATCATTGCGGCGCCCTCACCGATCCTGCGGAGCGCCTCGCCCAGATTGCGGGCGCCGCAGACGAAAGGCGTGGTGAAAGCCCACTTGTCGACGTGGTGCTCCTCGTCGGCCGGTGTCAGGACTTCGGATTCGTCGATGTAGTCGACACCGAGCGACTGGAGAACGGCAGCTTCGCCGAAATGCCCGATCCGGCATTTGGCCATGACCGGGATGGTCACCGTGGCCTGGATCTCCTCGATCTTGGTCGGATCGGCCATGCGGGCCACGCCGCCTTGCTTGCGGATGTCGGAGGGGACCCGCTCGAGTGCCATGACCGCCACGGCTCCGGCTTCCTCGGCGATCTTTGCCTGGTCGGCCGAGACGACGTCCATGATGACGCCGCCTTTCAGCATCTCGGCAAGGCCTCTCTTCACACGATCTGTACCGGTTTCCACGCTCATGGGCTCCTTAGAGATACCTCAATCGTACATCGTCGCCGGCGATGATCTAAGGGGCGACACGCGCATATAGGTCTCGATAGGCGGCTCCGACCACGGCCCAGTCGTATCGGGCCGCTCGCGCCTCGCCGGCGGTTGTCAGACGGGAGCGCTCCGTGGGGTCATCGAGGAGCCCCACGATCATGTCGGCCAGGGCACCGCTGTCGCCAACCGGGAAGAATCGGGCTGCTCCCTCTGCCACGGCCACGAAGGCATCGAGATTGGACGCCACCACCGCGGCGCCGGCAGCCATCGCCTCGACGAGGACGATCCCGAACGACTCGCCGCCGATGTGCGGCGCCACGAACAACGCGGCCGAGCTGAGCTCCCTTGCCCTGGTGTCGTCGTCCACCCTCCCCATCCAGGTCACACCGGGGAGCCCCCGGTCGGCACCCAACACCACCAACGAGGCGCCCGGGAACGCGTCGATCACTTGCGGCCAGGCTCTCAACAGCACGTCCAGGCCCTTGCGTGGTTCGTCCCGTCCCAGGAAGACAACCTTGTGATCTTCCCGCGCCACGTCGACCCTCATCGCATCGACCGCGAGGCCGTTGGGAATGATCTCCACGTTGTTGCCCTGGGGAAGGACTGCCGCAGCAATAGGGCTCACCGCGGTCTTCGCCACCACATTCCCGAGGAGACGGTCGAACAAGGGGCGGGTCAAGCGGTAGACGAGACGGCCTGCCCTTCCCGGGGCGGCGTGGAAAGTCGCGACGACAGGGGGCCCGGCATGATTGGCAAACAGCGAGACGAGGGGCATCAAGGGCTCGTGCACATGGAACAGGTCGACGCTGGCGGCCACCGCCCGGAGCCGCGTACGCGCCCGGGGGTCGACCGACACCGGCACCATCGACCCATTGCCAGGAATCGCCAGGCTGCGGCCGAGATCCACCCCTTCGATTCCCTGGGGCAGACCGGGCCCGATCACCACGGCCTCGTCACCACTCCGATTCAAGTAATCGGCGAGGCCGAGCACCTGAGTCTGGACCCCTCCAGGTGCAGACAGGTCATAAGGGCAGACCAGGCCGACCCTGATCGGGCTCATGATCGGTCGGACGGCCAGTTGGGCTGCACCAGATGCCACTGACTGGGAGAGGCACGGATCAAGTCCTCCATCTCGAGCGCCAGGGCGCGGGTCATCGCGGCCACCTTCTCCGACCGGCTTCCCTCGACGGGAACGGGGATCGGGGGTCTCACGACAACTCGATACCTGTCATTGCCGTCGAAGTAGGAGGCGACCGGGAGCAGGGGGGCTCCCGTGCGCAACGCGAGGGTGGCGGGTCCGGGGGGCAGGGTGGTCTCCTCCCCGAAGAACTCGACCGCCACTCCCCTCCCTTTGAGATCGCGGTCCGAGAGAAGCGCCACTGCCTTGTTGGCGGCGAGAGCTCCCTCCAATGCCCTCATCACCTCCGTGCTGCCGGTGGCCAGGACGATCTCGATCCCGAACTCGGATCGCATTCGGGTGAACCAGTCGGTGATTCGCCGGTTGGGAAGGTTCTCGGCGACCGCAACCACCGGCACCTTCTCCTTGACGGCCACCGGTGCAGCCACCTCCCAGTTGCCGACATGAGGGAGACCGTAGATCTGTCCCCGTCCCCGCTCCCGGGCTTCGATGATCTGGTCGAGACCCTCGACCGAGGTGTGACCAACCAGGTACTCCACCCGGCGCCCTCTCGCCCACAGCGCTTCTGCGTAGTAGCGGCCGTATGACCGCATGACGCCACGCGCCGCACCGACCGCGTCGCCGTCCTCGCCCAGCGCACGTCGCATGTGACGCTCCGCCATGGCGCGGCGGCCGGCGGCAAAGGTGTGCCAGATCCCGCCCCCGAAACGTCCCAGCCACCTGGCGCCACCGGCCGGAAGGAGGCCCACCAGGCCGGCACCTGCGCGCAGAGCCAGATACTCGAGGAGATGCTTCACTCGAATGAACGGTATGACTCGATGAAACGCGCCAACGCGGTGAGCCACACCAGGGAAACGTAGATCCAGAGCATTGGCTCCACGAAGCCGAAAAGCAGCCCCAGGGTGAACAACAGGATCCTCTCCGCCCGCCCCATCAAGCCACCCTGCCCGTTGAAACCCTCGATCTCCGCCCGGGCCCGGAGATAGGGGACGATCATGGCACCGCCCACGGCGAGGACGACCAGGAGCAGGACTCTCTCGTTCTGGGCGAAGGCCACTGCGAGGCCGGCGAATGCCGCGATCTCCCCGAGCCGGTCGAACACCGAGTCGAGAAAGGCCCCGCGCGGGGTGACTGAGTTGGAGGCTCGGGCCACCGACCCGTCAAGACCGTCGAGCAACGATCCGACCAGGACGATCGCAGCCCCTGTCCGGAGATAGTCGGAGGCGATCAGGACCGATCCAGCGATCACGATGGCAAGGCCCAACGCGGTCATCACCGTCGGGGTGACACCGACGGCAGCGAGAGCCTGGCCGATCGGCTCGAGGTAACGGGTTACCCGGGGACGAACCCGCGTGTCGATCACGACGCTGCAAAGTAGCACGCCGCCCGATGAGACTGCCTCCTGACATCGGTAGGATCCCCCGCTCGCTCGATAGGAGGTCCTGTTGCAACCAGAGAAAGTGCGCAATGTCGCCCTCGTCGGTCACGGCGGGAGCGGCAAGACGACTCTGGCTGAGGCGCTCTTGTACGTCGGCGGTGCAACCACCCGTGTCGGGTCGGTGGAACAGGGAACCACCGTCCTCGACTACGAGCCGGAGGAGATCGCCCGGGGCATCTCACTCGGTCTATCCGTGGCGACTCTCCACTTCAACGAGCACCGTATAAACCTGATCGACACCCCCGGCTCCACCGACTTCTCCGGTGACTCGAGAGCAGCCCTGCGTGCCGCCGACCTGGCCCTCTTCGTCGTCTCTGGCGTCGACGGCGTCGAAGTGCAGACCGAGCAGTTGTGGAAAATCGCCGGCGAGGAAAGGATTCCGCGGGCGATAGTGGTGACCAAGTTGGACCGGGATCGCTCCTCGTTCGAGCGCACTCTCGATCAGCTACGTGAGGCTTTCGGGAAGGCAATCGCCCCGATCCAGGTCCCGATCGGCGCCGAAGACCATCTTCGCGGCGTGGTGCGAGTCGCCAGCGAACGCGCCTACGAGTACACGGCCGGCGAGAAGACGGGAAAGGAGGTCGATCTGCCCGCAGAGGTGGAAGAGCGGGTGCATGCGGCGCACACCGCCCTGGTCGAAACGATCGTCGAGACCGACGATGAGATGATGGAGGCCTATTTCGAGGGCAGGGAGCCCTCCCGCGACCAGATAGTGGCCACAATCCACAAAGGGATCCTCAGTGGCGACATCGACCCGGTCCTGGTGACCTCGGCCGAGAAGCTGATCGGCATCGATCTTCTCGCAGAGTTCCTGGTGGACTACGGGCCGAACCCGTTGGAGCGCTCACTTCCGCCGCTGATCAGCGGCGAGCCATTCGCCCCTGCCACCGACGGCCCGGTGCTCGCCTACGTGTTCAAGTCCGTCTCCGACCCGTTCGTCGGGAGGATCTCGCTGTTTCGCATCTACTCGGGGACGGTCAAAGCGGATCAGGAGCTGGAGCTGGCGGGCGGGGGCAAGGTCCGCCTTCACAACCTGTTCAAGCTCCAGGGCAAGGAGCACAACGACGTGCCCGACCTCCCGGCCGGTGGGGTCGGGGCGGTCGCCAAAGTGGAGAACGTGCGCGTCGGCGACACACTGCGCTCCGCAGGTCTGGACGTCGTCATCGAACCTGTGGTGTATCCGCGGCCGGTGGCGGAGGTCGCCATCACACCCAGATCCCATCAGGACGAAGAGAAGCTCTCCACCGCCCTCCACAGGATTGAGGAAGAGGACCCGACCATCCGGGTAGAGCGGAGGGCGGAGACCGGTGAGACCATCCTCGCCGGGTTGGGTGACACCCATCTCGACGTCACCGTGGCCAGGATCTCCCGGAAGTACGGCGTAGACATCGACACCGCGCTGCCGACCATCCCGTATCGGGAGACCATCACCGCCATCGCCGAGGCCGAGGGCAAGCACAAGAAGCAGTCCGGCGGCCGCGGTCAGTTCGGTGTCGCCTTCGTCAAGTTCGCTCCCAAACCGAGGGGATCGGGCTACGAGTACATCGATTCCATCAAAGGCGGATCCATTCCCCGTCAGTTCATCCCGGCAGTGGACAAGGGAATTCAGGAGGCGCTGCAGCGGGGCATCATCGCCGGATATCCCGTCGTCGATATCTCTGCCGAGGTCTACGACGGCAAGTTCCACGCCGTCGACTCCGACGAGATGTCGTTCCGCATGGCCGGGATCCAGGCGCTCAGGGCCGCCGCCCCCAAGCTCAACGCGATCCTGCTCGAACCACTGATGAAGATCACGGTGACCGTGCCCGAGGAGTATCTCGGCGACGTGATGGGCGACATCAACTCCAAACGTGGCAAGGTGCTGGGCATGGAGGGAGACGGGACGCTGCGCTCGGTCATGGCCGAGATCCCGATGGCCGAGATCCAGCAGTATGCGGCGGAACTGCGCTCGTTGACCTCTGGACGCGGCACTTTCGAGGTCGCATTCGACCACTATGCCGAAGTGCCGTTCAATGAGGCGCAGCAGGTGATCGCCGCAGCCCGCTCTTCGGAAGACTGACAGGAAGGACCGACATGGCCGACGCGCTTATCCGTTATGGCGAGAAGGAACTGACCCTCGATGTCATCGAGGGCGTGGAAGGCGACGTCGCCATCGACATCAGCCGACTACGCAGTGAGCTTGGTCTGACCACCATGGATCGGGGCTTCGGTAACACAGCCGAGGGCGTCTCCGGGGTGTCTTACGTCGGCGGCGAGGAGGGGGTCCTTCACTACCGGGGATATCTCATCGAGCAGTTGGCCGAGAAGGCGACCTTCCTCGAGGTCGCCTACCTCCTCCAGTACGGCGAACTGCCCACGAGACAAGAGCTCGAGGACTACCAGCAGTCAATCAGGATGCACACCCTCCTGCGCGAGGACATGAAGAACCTGTTCGAGGCCTTCCCGCACAAGGCCCACCCGATGCAGATCCTCGCCTCGGCGACGTCGGCGCTTGCAACCTACTACCCCGACGCCCTGGATCCCCATGACGAGGAAGCGGTCGACATCAGTGCGCGCCGCCTGATCGCCAAGACCCCGACCATGGTGGCGTGGTCCTACAAGTACGCGGTCCATCAGCCGTACATGTACCCGGCCAATGATCTCGACTACGTCTCCAACTTCCTGCACCTGATGTTCTCGGTGCCGGCGGAGCCATATACCCCCGACCCGGTGGTGGCGCGCGCCCTGAACCTCCTGTTGATCCTCCACGCCGACCACGGCCAGAATTGCTCGGCCACGGCGGTCCGATTGGTCGGGTCGGCACAGGCCAACATCTTCAGCTCGGTGGCTGCCGGGATCCACGCCCTCTCCGGGCCCCTGCATGGAGGGGCCAACCAGGAGGTCCTGGAGATGCTCGAGGAGATCGTCGCCGCGGGCGGGGACGTCGAGGCCTTCGTGAGGCGGGCCAAGGACAAGGACGACCCATTCCGTCTGATGGGGTTCGGTCATCGGATCTACAAGAACTTCGACCCTCGCGCCCGGATCATCAAGCAGGCGGCCGACGACGTGCTCGACTCACTCGGCATCCAGGACCCGCTCCTCGACGTCGCCCAACAACTCGAAGAGGTCGCCCTCTTTGACGACTACTTCATTGAGCGCAAGCTCTATCCGAACGTCGACTTCTACTCCGGGATCATCTACCGGGCAATCGGATTCCCGACGGACATGTTCACCGTGCTCTTCGCCCTGGGACGGCTCCCCGGTTGGATCTCACAGTGGCGAGAGCTCTCCAAGGACCCGAACTCCCGCATATACCGGCCCAGACAGGTTTACGGCGGTGCGGCCCGACGCGAGTACATGCCGATCGAAAACCGCTGACGCCGGCGACTTCGCCCCGCGGCAGCCCTTTCTTCACGTCGGGTGAAGTTTGCTCCATCCTCACACCTCGGAGCGAACGGGCCTCGGTCGGCCGGAGGCTATCCCCTCGCGATGACCCTCATACCCCCTCCACCGCCTCCACGTAGGGCTGGTCCACTACCTCGCCGCTGGTGGCGTCCACGACCACGAGGGCCCGCTGGTCGGGGGGCTCCGCCGCCGAGTAGAGCACCACACTCCAGCGTGGTCTCGAGCGCAAGCCGTGGAAGGTGACTGCCGCCGAGGCATGACCGACCGGGAAGTCGACCACGCCCCCGGCGATGGATAGAGCCCTCGTCTCGTCGACCGTGAGCGGCCAGGCCGAGGCGAAGTTCCACACCGCCAGGGCGACCAGGCCGATCGCCGGGAGCCATCCGCCGTCGATGAGCACCATCGTGATCACAGCCGCGACTAGGAAGACCCAACCCGATGTCCTTCGCCGGGTGGGCTCAGGGAACCGATATGGGCCCACCACTGTGGAATCGAGCTCCTCCTCGATGGCAATCGAGTCGGCGAGGTCTCGCTCGATGAAGATCCCGGATCGGTCGATCCTGGGCTCTTCCTGCTCACTCATGAGCCGGGAATCCTCGCCATCTCGACGAGCCGGTTGGTGGCCTCGATCAACGGAACGCCGCGCGTGTCCCTCTCCTCGCCGTATAGGCGGAGCCCGACGGTCGAGTTGGCGACATCGTCGTCGCCGACGACGATCACGGCCGGGTGCTTCTGGGTGAGAGCGCGCCGGATCTTGTCCCCTACCGTCTCATCGGACCGATCGACCTCCGCCCGTATTCGGGCATCAGACAGTCTCTCCGCCACTTGTAGCGCATACCCATCATGACGATCGGCGACCGGGATCACCGAGACCTGGACCGGCGAAAGCCACATGGGGAGAGCCCCTGCGTAGTGCTCGATGAGGACACCCATGAACCTCTCCAGGGAACCGGCCTTGGCACAATGGATCATGTACGGGCGCTCCGGCATGTTGCCGGCCGCCGTGTAGTGGAGGTCGAACCGTTCCGGCAGCGTGAAGTCGAGCTGGATGGTCGAGAGCTGCCAGCGGCGACCGATCGCGTCCTTGACATGGAGATCGATCTTTGGACCGTAGAAGGCACCCTCGCCGTGGGCGGTTCGGTAGGGAACACCGGAGGCATCGAGGGCGTTGGCCAGCTCCTCCTGGCTGAACTCCCAGCGCTCCTGCTCCCCCACCGACTTCTCCGGTTGAGTGCTCAGATCGGCTTGGAATTCGGTGAAACCTGCGTGACGGAGCCAGGTGAGCGCGAAATCGAGATGGAGCGCCAGCTCCGACGGCAGCTGCTCCTCGGTGCAGAACGCGTGGGAATCGTCCTGGGTGAAGCCACGGGCCCGGAGCAGGCCGTGCACCACCCCTGATTTCTCGTACCGATACACGGAGCCGAGCTCGGAGAGCCGGATGGGCAGGTCGCGATAGGAACGGGGACGGCTTTTGTAGATGAGGACGTGGAACGGGCAGTTCATCGGTTTCACCCGATACTCCTGCTCGTTGTCCAGCTCCATCCCCGGGTACATGTTCTCCGCGTAGTAGCCGAGATGCCCCGAGGTCTCCCAGAGTTCGGACTTGGCCAGATGTGGTGTGAACACGAACTCGAATCCGAATCGCTCGTGCAGCTCACGACTGTGATCCTCGACCACCTTG
>JBFYOJ010000077.1:0-9480 GCA_041303885.1 Acidimicrobiia bacterium
ATTGAGCATTCATCGTTCTTCGGGCGGACAGAGCACGAAGGGCACTCGTCTGGAACGTCTGATGTGGGCGTTGCGTGACGAAGGCGCGGGCTCCGCCATCGGCAAGGTGACCCAGCCCCTCTGGTCGACGGAGACGAACTGGTTCGTCCTCCGTACCGACCTCGGGCAACTGCCGGACCCACTCCCAACCAGAACCGAGGTCGCGATGGAGCCCGTGGACGTCGCTGACTTCACTGGCTTCATCGATGAGCTCGAGTTGGTCACCGGCTCGGACCGGGGGGCGCTGGATGATCGGGAGAAGATGCGGTCGGCAGGGATCGATCGCTTCTACGTCAGCTTCTCTCCATCCCGAGAGCCGGTCTACGCACAGTTCGTGATCACGCCGGAACAGCAGGAGGCGATGCAGGCCGCGTTCCGGCGGGAGCTATTCCCGAAACTGGAAGAGCGCCAGGTTTTGCTCGAGGGCGCCTACACCTTCACGAGCTTTCGGGGATTGGGAGTGATGGCCGAGGGCATGCGCCAGGTCCTGACCAGGGCACGAGACGATGGGTTCGATCAGGCCTTGACCACCGTCGATCGAGACAATGTGCCCTCGCTCCGCGGCTGCGCCAGAGTCGGATTCGAGCCTGCCCGCGTTGGGGTCATCAGCCGTCGTTTCGGGCAGTTTTCCAGGCGGCATGCCCCGGCACGCGCGGATGATTGGGCGATCTGGCGGACCGCGATCGCGCCAAGCTGAGCTCTATGGGGTGCCCGGTGCCCGGGAAGGCGAGGAAGCTGAGCAACGAGCCGGCGGCTCCGGTCAGCAATGGCGCACCCACCGTCAAGTGCCATGGCCACCGCGATGTACCAGTAGCGCTCATCGGTGGGATCAGACGCCATGGCGGACTGGTTCAAACCGATCGGAGAATGCAATACGCTTCTCGAGTAACGATGAGGGCGACATTTGGCTGAGGACTACCCCCCGATCCTCGACGCGGCACAAGTAGCGGAACTGTTGGGCATGAACGTGCAGATGGTTCGGCGCTACGCCAGGGAGGGGCGATTACCCGCCTACAAGCTCCCCGGTGGCCGGACCTTCAAGTTCTTTCGGGACGAGATCTACGAGTTCGTCCGCTCCCACCCGGTTGCCGCGGAGAACGACGATGTCAGAAGCGAGCGGTAGGGCGGATCACGGCGACGATCTGACGGATGGGCACGACCAGCTTGTTCCCATCCTGGGTCATCTCGATGTGGTCGGTGGCGACCACCTCGATCGACCCGATCAGGGCCCGGCCGTCGGCCACGATCATCCGCACAGCCCCAGGGCCCGACGCAGTCTCGGCAAGACGCCCCCTGAAGCTGAGCGGTTCGCCGCCCTGCTCGAGGCCACCGCTGGTGCTCGGCTCGACGACCCAGGTCGCGGCGTCGAGGACGACATCGACGTGGTCGTCGCCCCGGTCAACGGTGGCGAAGTCGGACCCGGCGTAGATCACCCTGCCCGTGAAGGTCTGAGATCCGGTCTCGGCGCGGACCCGCTCCCCGCGATGGACCAGTTCGAGGGCACGTTCGGAGAGGTTCAGTCTGCGACGTCGAAGCAGCTCGGTGAGCTGCTCGTCTTCGGCAGCCTCCTCGATCCACTCCCTGCCGGCACCCTGGCGGAGTTGCTCCTCGATCTCCCGGTCAGACACGTGGTTCCTCCCTTTTCGCGCTCTCGACATCCAATGCGACTCCGACGATAGGTTCTCCGGCTTGGCGACGACTCCCTCCGTCCTGGCGAGGGAAGCGGGCACCTCGGGATCGACCGCAAGGTCGGTTCGGCGACGACCGTCCTTTTCGCACCTCATGATCGGGACGGCCGCTGTTCTCGCCTTCGGGCTGAACTACCTCGCCCTGCAAAGCAAGGACAACACCACCCTCGTGGCGATCGCCGACGGAGCGATTGCCGAAGGCTCACCTTTCTCTGCCGAGATGATCCGATTGGCAGCCCTCCCTTCGGACTTCGAGGGCATCTCGCATTTGATCGCCGAGGACGACCTTGCCGGATTCATCGGTTGGATCGTGGGCAGGTCTGTCACCGACGGGGAGTTGGTGAGTCGCGCCATGCTCATCCGCCCGGGTGCCGGCGATGGTTTGCGAACCATGAGCATCCCTATCGGCATCGAACACGCCGCCGGCGCCACTCTGGTTGTCGGCGACCGCGTGGACGTCATCTCGCTGGTTGAGAACGTCCCCAAGTTCGTTGCCACCGACCTCGAGGTGGTCAGCATTGCCGCGGCAAGTGAGGGCGGGATCTCCGGCGTAGGCCCGTACCACGTCGTTGTTGGCGTCTCGGCCGAGCAGGCGCTTGCCCTTGCTATGGCCATCGACCAGGGATCGATCGAGGTGCTCCGTTCCACTGGTGCGGGTTCGATCCCGGGAGACACGGGTTGAGCCCGGGACCCGAGATCGCTCTTGCGGCTTCGGCCAGGGATTGGCCGGACCGCGTCCATCGGTTCCTGCTGGATCACGGTGGAGGGAGGGTCCGTTCGCGAGTGATGGGTCCTGAACAAGCACTTTCGGACCAATACGAAGTCCTATTCATCGATGATGTCTGCTCGTTCCTGACTCCGCGCCTCATACGAAGTCTCCGAGATCTGAACCGAGAGATCGTGGGTGTCTACAGCCCAGCAGATGGACCGGACGCCAAACGACACCTCCTCGAGTGTGGCATCACCGACGTGATCGAGTCTGATGCGTCCGCCGAGGAGTTCCTGGCGGTCGGGACTGGAACCTTGCTGCATCGACGGCCGATCCTGATGGAAGTATCGAGAGGGCAAGGCGCGTTCCGGGTCGGGGTGTTCGGCCAGCTGGGCGGTGTAGGCGTCACTGAAGTCGCAATTGGGGTCGCCTTTGGTGTTTCCCGCTTCCGACCCACGGTGCTCATCGATCTCGACACGCAAAGCCCGTCACTTGCCCATCGTCTGGACCTTCCTCTTCATCCCAATCTGCTGACCGCGATCGACAAAGCGCATCACTCCGGCCAGGTCGAGGAGTCGCTCATCGACTGCGATCAACTGGCGGTCGTCGGGGGGCTAGCCCACCCGAATGGTCAGGACATCCCGCCGGTTGAGCTAGAGGCACTGCTGGATGCGTTGGCTGCCTTTGGATACGAGATGATCGTGGCGGATCTTGGCGCGCCGAGTTTCGATCGTTTGGATTCGATTCGGTTCAACGCGCTGATCGCGGTTGGAGTCGGGAGCCCGGTCGGGTTGTCACGGCTCGTTCGCACCGTCCAGGCCGTCGCATCGAGGGCAGGTGCCTCTGACCTTGTCGCTGTCGTGAACAGGGCCGGGTCCGGCCGGCGCAGATCGGAGATCCGGTCCGAGATGGCGCAGCTGGTGCCTGACGTGCCCGTTGTCATCCTTCCCGAGGATCGAAGGCTGGACCGGGCAGCCTGGGATGGGGTCCGGGTCCGTCGGGGGCCGTTTGCCCGATCCGTGGAGCGCATCGCAGCGCTGATCGAGAGTGCAACGTCATGAGTGTCGACGCCTACCAGGAAATCAGAAGGCAGGCCCTGGAGCGCATCGACGGTTCCGGCGTAGATCCCGAGCGAGACGGAGACCGGCTGGTCGAGCTGCTTCGTTCCACCGTCGATGACTACCAGCGAAGTGCTCATATGGGCGACGGGCGGTCGCTCGCCGACCCCGAAGCCACCTTGAGGAGACTGCTCCAGTCGGTCTCCTCGTTCGGGCCCCTCGGCGAGCTACTCGATCGAGACGATGTCGAAGAGATCTTCATCGAGGGCGACCGCGTCACGTACCTCGAGGCCGGGGGTCTGCTCCGTGGTTTGGAGACACCCAGCTCCGAACAGGAGAATCGGCAGGCGATCGAGCGGCTGATAGCCGGCACGGACCGTCGCCTGGATGCCTCCAACCCGGTGTCTCAGGCACGGATCCTCGATGGCTCGGCGCGTCTGACTGCTGTCATACCGCCTGTCGCCGATCGCCTGTCAGCCACGATCCGTCGTTATGCCTTGCGACGCGAGACCCTGACGTCCCTCGTGGAGCTCGGATCCCTGACCGGTGGAGCGGCTTCCTTTCTATCCGCAGCCATGCACGCCTCGGCGTCGATCGTTGTGAGCGGGCCGCCTGGGGCGGGGAAGACCTCTTTTCTGTCTGCGTTGATCGCCGCCGTACCGGTGGACCGTTGTGTTCGTGCCTGCGAGGAGGTCAGGGAGTTGCACGTTCCGTTGGTGCATGGCTCCTACTACGAAGCGCGACCTCCTTCTCTCGACGGGAGCGGGGAGATCAGTCTCCGTGACCTGGTGAAGGTCACTCTAGCCATGCGCCCCGACCTCATCGTGGTCGGGGAGGTGCGCGGATCCGAGGCCTTCGAGTTGACGAGAGCGGTCAACGCGGGGTGCGGACTGGCATGCACGATCCATGCCAACTCGGCGTCCGACGCGCTCGATGCATTGGTGAATGCCGCACTGATGGCTGGTGAGAACATCCCCGAGCGGATCGTGCGAAAGGTGTTCGCCTCTTCCATCGACCTGGTCATCCATCTCGATCGCGACGTCGATCCAATTGGAGGGGGAATTCGGCGAAGGACGGTGGAGATACGAGCGCTTGTCCCCTCGCTGCACGACGACTTCTCCTCGGAGCCGCTCTTCCACCGGGAACGCATGGGGGATCCTCTCGAGTGGACCGGATCGATGCCACCGGACTCCCTGGCCCGGCTCATCGATAGATCCACGCCGGGGCACGTGAGCCTTTCCCAGATGTTCGAGAGTTCGAGCCCGCAATGGTGAGGGTGTTTGCGGCTGCAGCAGCGGGTGTCGTGGTCGCGCTGCTCTTGAACCTGCTCATGTCCGCGCGGAGGGTGAGACGCGTAAGGGCGCGATCTGCCGGCAACTGGTTGCGAGATTCCGGCCTCGACGTCACGCCGGCCCAGTTCTGGCTCACTTCGCTTGGCGCCGGGCTCGCTACATACCTCATCGTGTTCGCCATTACCTCGTTGCCGATCGTCTCGGTGATGCCTGCGGTCGTTGTCGCCACCATCCCAAAGGCCTACTTCACCAAGGTGAGGGCGCAGAGACTCGACGAGGTTCAGCGAGCCTGGCCGGATGGTCTTCGAGACCTCCTGTCCACAGTGCGATCGGGTGCTTCGCTTCCGACCGCGATCGAGCATCTCGCTGCCTTTGGGCCACTGGCCATCCGCCGCGCCTTCCACGGTTTTCCTGTCTACTCGAGGAGCCTGGGCGTCGTTCCCGCACTCGAGATGATCAAGTCCGATCTGGCGGATCCCACGTCTGACCGGGTGATCGAGGTCCTCATCCTCGCGTATGAGCGCGGAGGCACTGTCGTTCCCGAGATCCTGTCCGACCTGGCCGAGGCAACCACGCGCGACTTGTGGACTCTCGAGGAGATTCGCACCGAGGCCTTGGAGCAGAAGATCAACTCGCGTGTTGTCTTTGTCCTGCCCTGGTTCGTCCTGGTCGCGATGACAGCGCGTTCCGGGGCGTTCCGCGAGTTCTACTCGTCGCCCGCAGGGATCCTCGTGGCTGTGGTCGGTGCTGTGATGAGCCTACTCGGGGTCGTCATCGCCGCCAGGTTGGGCGGTCAGCCCGCCGAACCACGCGTCTTCGTTCGAACCCAGGGTGTCGAGTGACCACCCCGGCTCTCGTCATCCTGGCGGCCGGGATCACTGCGCTCACAGTCGCTCTCGTGGTTCGCGCTGTCTTTCCGCCGGCACGATCGCTGGCCTCGAGGCTGCACCCCTATATGGCCCGGACCAGGGTGAACTCCAAGGGGCCCATGGCGGGGGGACCGGTCTCAGCTGTGTTCGGGCCCATCGTCCGCTCGATGGCCGAGGCGGTGGGGAAGGCCCTGGAGAGGTCGGGTGAGCAGGTCACAATCCTGAAGCTCCGCCAGGCCGGCTGGTATCGCGATGTGCCCGAGACGGAGAGCCTTGCTGCCTACAGGCTGGCCCAGCTCCGGTCGATCGCAATCGGCCTGGGGCTGGCTTTGGTAGCGGGACAGGTGCTGAGCCTGTCCTTTCTGCAGCGGCTGATCCTGGCCGGGCTCGGTTTGGTCATCGGCGGAACCCGTCAGCGATCTGCTCTCGACTCTGCGGTCGAGCGAAGGCGGGAGAGGATGCGGATCGAGATCTACACGGTGAACCAGCTCCTGGCGATGCGAGTCCGTGCCGGTGGCGGCGTCATCCACGCCCTCCAGCAGATCGTCGGACGGGGCGAAGGGGAGGTGGTCTCAGAGCTCGCCGATGCGCTACGCCTCCACCGGTCCGGTTGGCGCGCGGGCGACTCTCTTCGCAGAATCGCCGAACTGACTCCCGAGCCCTTCTGTGGGCGCACTTACAGGCTCCTCGCCACCGCCGAAGAGCGAGGAGCAGATCTCGCACCGGCTCTGCTCGATCTCGCCGAGGACGTCAGGGAAACCCGGCGCGAGTCGATCCGACGACAGGCGACCAAACGGAGGGCAGCGATGCTGATCCCCACGATCGCGATCCTGGCACCGGTCCTCATCCTCTTCGTGGCTGCACCACTCCCATATCTGATCACAGGCTGGCGATGAAAGGAGGCTGACATGCTGGCCATGAAACAACAGTTCCGCGCCATGTGGGACGACGACCGGGGGCTGAACACAGCCGAGCTGATGGGCAACGCAGCGCTGGCAATCGCCGCGCTCGTTGTCATCTGGGGAGGTCTCCAAGCGCTCGGCGTGGACATTGTCGGGTGGATTCGCACCCAGCTGATCGGAGGTTGACGGACCGAGGGGTCACCTCGGTCCAGTTCCTCCTTGCCAGCGGGCTGGCCCTGCTGCTCTTCCTCGCGCTTGCGAACCTTGTCGTGGTGCAGTACGGCCGGGGTGCTCTCCGCTCTGCGCTGGACCAGGGTGCCCGGGTCGGGGCGATCAGCTCGTCGGAATCACAGTGCGAACAGCGAGTTGCGGAGGTCCTGGGTCAGGTCCTGGGCGGGCGGTTGGGAGACGGTGTGGTCACCGAATGCATGGTGGGACCCGGCGTGGTGACGGTCACCGGCGAGGCGGATTTCTCATCCTGGACCCCGTTCACCCCAGACTTCCACCTCGAGTTGACGGCCCATGCCACGCGCGAGATCTTGCCGTGAGCGATCGGGGTCACGCCGGCGTCGAGCTCGGGCTGGCGATCGGCCTACTGCTGCTCCCGGTCGCAGTGGCCGTCCTCGCATTCGGGCCGTGGTCGGAGCGGCGCGTTCTCGCAGAAGCCGCAGCCGCCGAGGCTTCCCGTGCAGCCGTGATCGATCTGACGACCGGTCCCGGAACCGAGGTCGTGTTGGAGATGGCATCGAATCATGGGCTCGACCCGGGGTTGGTTCGCCTCGGCTGGTGCGGTGCGCTACCCGAAGAACCGTCGGTTGCCGTATCCAACTGCAGCTTCAGCCGCGGGACCGAGGTGACCGCGGAGGTGTTGGTTTGGGTGCCGTTGGTGGCCACACCGTGGGGTGAGGTGGGCGGCATCTGGGTCGGCGCGACGCACTCGGAGCCCATCGATCTCTATCGGAGCCTCGGATGACCTCCGACCGTGGGTCGGTGACACTGTGGATGCTGGGTCTCTCGATCCTGCTGCTGTTGTTCGGCGGGCTCGCAGTCGATTTCTGGAGGGCTCTCGCTCTCCAACGTGAGCTGGCCGCAGTCGCCGACTCGATGGCGGTGGCCGCGGCGTCGGGAATCGACGAGGAGCACTACAGGGAGACGGGTGAGGTCGTGATCGACCCGGCTCGAGCGGCGGCTCTTGGCTCATCGTACGCTCGTTCTCAGGACGTCGAACTGGTGGGGATGGGTGTGTCGACCGAGGTTGACGGTTCGAGTGTGACGGTCGAGGTGGAAGGTGAGCTCGAGCTGGGACTGATTGGTGTGTTTGTCGACCAGACCGAGCCGTTGACGATCATCTCCACGTCGCGTGCGGTCCCGCTTCTGGTTCCCTGAAGGGAGTTCGCACTGGCCCATACGTCGATTATCCTGTCTTCTTACCCCGCACTGCCTTCGGGTGTGCGCGTTCGGGGGTGGTGTAATAGGTAACACGACAGGTTCTGGCCCTGTTATTGAGGGTTCGAGTCCTTCCCCCCGAGCGACGGTCGGCGAGAGTCGGCCGGTCTGGTCCCGTCGTCTAGTGGTCTAGGACGCCGGCCTCTCAAGCCGGAAACGCCAGTTCAAACCTGGTCGGGACTGCTAAAACCCCAGGTCACGGCACCTTTTCGTACCCCGCAAGCGCGCCGGACCGCTCGACGCGGGTCGCCTTGAGAGCCCACTGTCCGATCTCCGGTGTATAGCGGGCGAGCATCTCCAAGCCAAAGGCGATCAGGTCGGACACGCGCTGACCCTTCGGGTGGCATGTCGACCACAACTCGAGATTCTCGATCCTGTTGTCGGTGCGTCGTCCGTTCTTGTGGTGGACCACTTCGTCGGGCTGGAGTGGCCGCCCCAGGTGAAGGGCCATGACCAGGCGGTGCTCTCCCACCTTTGCCGTCCCGCCGACCAGGTACCGCTGACTTCGAGGCACCGGGACGGTGAAGTAGCCGTGGTTGAGGTGCCCGTTGCCCTCGACCTCCCGTATCGGCACACGGGCTTGGGCATCCCCCGCTTTGAGGAAGCGCTTGTAGTGTGCGGCGCAGTATCCCCTCGCCTTGTGTGGCCGACCACAGTCGGGCACGGCGCAGAGGCGCCCTCGGGTACGCAGTGGTGTGTCGAGCTTTGCTCGGGGCAGGGATCGCTTGGGTCCCCTCTTGCCCAGTGGCGTCTCCATCGGGGCTCCACGCTGCAGCCGTTGATAATGACCATGGCAGCAGCCCTTCGCCTCGGCGAGATGGGGGCAGTCCGGCGCCGAGCAGAGCTTCCGGGTCCTCAAAGGACCGGGAGGGCCCGGGTGGCCGGTATTGAGCACTCTTCGGTAGTGCATCTGACACATGCCTCGGGTGTATTCGAGGCGTTCGCACCGCTCGACCGAGCAGAGGGGCTCTATGGCTCGAAGGTATCGGCGCGATGGGACAGATTCGGCCCCGATTAGCCCCAACGTCTCCGCAGTCCTGGCAGCGCCGACCCGAGGCGTTCGATCACCGTGGTATCGGAGCGGGGCCAGACGTTGACCAGGAAGAAGCCGACCCCGATCGGGGCGAGTGATTCCACTCTCGCCGCCAACCCCTCGACGGTGGCGTGCTCGCCGCGGGCGATCTCCTCGTGCATCCAGACGATCTCGTCTGGGTCGCGCCCGCTGGCGGCACACGCCTCGCCGAGGGTGGCTCCGTCGGTGGCGACCTTGTCCGCCGATCCGGCCGCGTCCCACAGGTCTCCGTAACGGGCGAGGAGACCGAGCATCCGGCGACGCCGGCTTCCGATCAGGACTCGCAGCCTCCCGTTGACCGGTTCTGGCTGGAACGGTGCCCCGACCAGATGCAGATGCTCGCCCTCGAAGTCGGTGGTTTCGTTTGCCTCCATCAGCCGGATCGCCTCCAGTGTCTCGGCAACC
>JBFYOJ010000078.1:0-13194 GCA_041303885.1 Acidimicrobiia bacterium
AGGCCGATACCCAAGATTCTCGTTCGTTTGGCCCGGTGCCGATTGCCAGCCTCCACCCCCGCGTCGAGCACCTGGACGAGGCAACGTTCATCGAAGCCATCGGGTTGCTCACCGCCGAGGAGCCCGCCTTCGCCCGAGTCGTGGACCGTATCGGCCTTCCCGCGTTCTGGCAGAGACCCTCCGGGTTCCCGACGCTGGTCTGGTTGATCATGGAGCAACAGGTGTCACTCGAGTCGGGAGCAGCGATGTTCCGGAGGCTCGTCGCACTCCTCGGCACCGTCACCCCGGAGGGGATCATGGAGGCCGGCGAGGAAGAGCTGCGTGCCATCGGCGTGACCCGCCAGAAGTCCCACTACCTGGTAGAGCTCGCCCGGTCGGTGAGCACGGGGGACCTCGACCTCCACGGCTTGACCGGGGCTCCCCAGGAGGAGGCGCGCGCCTCGCTCCTTGCGGTCAAGGGAATCGGGCCATGGACCGCCGATGCATACCTGCTCTCCGCGCTACGGTTCCCCGACGTGTTCCCGGTCGGGGACAGGGCCCTCCAGGTGGGCACGGCCGAAGTCCTCGGGATGTCCCCGATCCCGGACGGTGACGGGCTCGAGCTCGTCTCCATCCCCTGGCGACCGGTACGGGCGGCGGCTGCCCGACTGATCTGGCACGCGTACCTGGAGAGACGGGGACGGTCCGAGCCCTCCCACCCGGATGGGTGACATGGGCGCGCGTCGGTGGCGTAGAGTCGGCGCATGACCGAGTTCGTGGTCCGGATGGAGAACCGACCGGGGAGGCTCGCCTCACTGACCGAGGCACTTGCAGCATTCGGAGTCAACATCGAAGCTCTGGCCGCCTACGGGCATGACGGTGAGGGAACGGTCCGACTCATCGTCGACGACGCCGCCACCACACGGAGAGTCCTCGCCGAGGCGGCGCTGCACAGTGAAGAGAACACCGTCCTGACCGCGCACCTCCCCCATCGTCCCGGTGAGCTGGCCGGGCTGACCCGGCTCCTCGCCGACGCCGGCGTCAACATCGACGCCATCTACGTGCTCCGTTCCAACGCCGAGGGCATCGAGTTCGCCATCTCGGTCGATCAGCCCGAATCCGCCTTGCCGCACCTCCCGGTGACCGGCGGGGTATTCACCGTTTAGAACCCTCACCTGGATACAGTCAGACGCATGCGTACCAGACTTGCTTGGTTTGTCGCGTCCGCGCTGATCCTCGCCGCATGCTCAGGCAGCGTCGAGGACGCCGGGACGAGCACTACCGCCGAGCCAACAACTACGACAACAGAAGCGACGACGACTACCAGCGCGGTCACCACGACCGAAGGAGGCCCGGCCAGCCCGATCAACGGCCTGCCGGTGGACGACCCTGCCCTGCTCGACCGGCGGCTGCTGGCGGTGAAGATGGACAACCATTCCAACGCACGGCCCCAGTCCGGCGTCCAGGAGGCCGATGTCGTCTTCGAAATCGTCGTCGAGGGCATCACCCGCTTCCTCACCCTCTGGCAGCAGAGCGACACGGAGTACTTCGGCCCGATGCGCTCGGGCCGGCCGACCGACCCGCATATCCTCACCGCACTCAACGAGCCCACGTTCGCCATCTCCGGAGCGCAGACCTGGGTACAGGCGTTGATCCGGTCGATGGACGTCCATCTGATCGGCGAAGTGAGGCCCGCCACATTCAGGGTCTCGAACCGGAATGCCCCCCACAACCTGTATGCCAACACCATCCTGCTCCGCGAGGACGCCGACCGCCTCGGCTATCCGGACGAGCCGCCGACCGGAGCGATCTGGGTGTTCGGCGACCTGCCGTCGACGGCCGAGCCCGCCAGCTCGATCACGATCGACTTCGCGGGCAACATCGTCGATTGGGATTGGGATGAGGCGTCCGGCACCTGGCTGCGCACCGCCGATGGCCAGGAGTCGAACTGGGTGACCGAGGACGGCGAAGAGGGCCGGATCGGCTTTCCGGTCCTGGTTGCCCTCTACACCGAGCAGTACCGGCACTCTCCCCCGGGGCGGGGCAAGGCGCTGCCGAGCAGCCTGACCACCGGGAGCGGAGAGGCTTTTGTGTTCGCCGATGGGAGGGTGGTGAAGGGCACCTGGGAAAGGGCGACAGAGAAGGATTGGTTCACGCTGACCGATTCGTCGGGCAAGGTGATCCCGGTCCCGGTCGGCAAAGCCTGGATCTCTCTGGTCCCGGTCAACGACGGCCTGGTTTACGAATAGGCGGCGCATCGACTGGACGGCGGTGGGCTTCGGCCTCCCGGCGGCGACCTTCCACCGCGACCCGGGTCACAACAGCTACGCTCGCCCTTTGTGTCCACAGTCAGCCGCATCGGGAAGACGCTCGCTGCGGCGCATGCCACCCAGGACACCCTGAATGCGTTCACCTACCTGGACGACGAGCGGGCGCTCGCACGTGCCGCCGCGCTCGACGCCGTCATCGAACGGGGCGTCGACCCTGGACCCCTCGCCGGGATGCCCATCGGCCTGAAGGACCTGATCGACCACGAGGGCCGGACCACGACGGCAGGTTCGGCCTTTTACCGAAGCGACGCCACCCGATCGGCCCCGGTGGTGAGCCGTCTCGAGGAGGCCGGCGCCATCATCATCGGGAGGACCGGTCTTCATGAGTTCGCCTTTGGCTTCTCATCGGAGAACCCCCATTTCGGCCCCGTTCACAACCCGTGGGACCTCGACACCTCGCCGGGCGGCTCCTCTGGTGGCTCCGGTGCAGCGGTCGGCGCCGGATTGACCCCGGTGAGCATCGGCACCGACACGGGAGGCTCGGTGCGGGTTCCGGCCGCACTGTGCGGGTGTCTCGGCCTGAAGGTGACCCATGGCCGGATCCCTCTCGACGGTGTCTTTCCCCTTGCGCTCTCGGTGGACACGGTCGGGCCCCTGGCCGACAGCGTCGGCAACCTCGACACGGTCTACCGGGTGCTCTCCGGCGACGAGTCGAGCGAGCCCACCGTCGGATCCCTTCGGCTGGGGGTCCCCCAGCCCTGGCTCGACGACGCGCCTATGGGCGACGATGTGGCTCGGGCATTCGCGTCGGCATCGGAAGCACTGGCCCAGTTGGGCCACACAGTCTCGCCCGTTGTCATGCCTGAAGTCCTCCCTGCCGCCGAGCTGATCCATTCGATCTCCGGCGAGATCAACGAAGTGCATCGCGGCTTTCGGGCCGAAGGACTTCCCTATGGCGAGGACGTGGCGAGGAGACTGGACGATTGCGCGGGGACCACAGATGAGCAGATCGCGGCCGGGCGCAATTGGCAGCTAATGATTCGGCAGAGATTCGCCGAAGCATTCAGAAGCGTGGATCTGCTCATCACCCCGGCCACCCCGGCCATGCGCAAGGAGATCGGAGTCGACATGATCGGCGATCGTCACTACCGCGCTGTTCTGTCCTGGTTCAGCGCCATCGTGAATCACTCGCTGCACCCGGCGATAGTGCTCCCCCTCGCCGGCTCAGGCGAGCCCGCCGTCTCTCTCCAGGCCATTGGGCCGCTCGACTCAGAGACAGCACTCATCGGATTCGGTAGATCACTCGAGCGTACGGGGGTGATCGAATTCACCCCTGCTCCATTGGGACCAGGTATCACATGACCCAGATAAACTGGATCTGCGCGGCAACCGGGATGCGGTCTTTCCACCAGAACCTCGAGTTCGACACCCCGAGCAGGCGCGCGCCGAGATGAAAGACAAGGAAGTGACCACCGTGGTCGATCAGATCGCCACATCCCAACCCGAATCAAGCACACCGACCGAAACCCTCGACAGAGTCGTGATCCGACTCGCCGGAGACTCCGGCGACGGCATGCAGGTAGCCGGATCGAGATTCACCGACGCAAGCGCACTGTTTGGCAATGACCTGTCGACCCTCCCATCGTTCCCGGCGGAGATTCGAGCCCCTGCCGGGACTCTCCCCGGCGTCTCGTCCTTCCAGGTCCAGATCGCCGACTTCGACATCCTGACCGCAGGCGACCAGCCGGACTGCCTGGTTGCGATGAACCCGGCAGCTCTGAAGAAGAACCTCAAGGACCTTCGCCAGGGCGGCACCTTGATCATCAACACCGACACGTTCGACGAGCGCAACCTGGCCAAGGCCGGCTACGAGACCGACCCTGTCGAAGACGGGACACTGGAGGGCTTCCGCGTGATCAAGGTCCCGATGGACGAGCTCACCAAGGAGGCGGTCAAGGACACAGGGGTCTCAGGGCGCTCGGTCCTCCGGTCGAAGAACTTCTTCGCACTCGGGTTGCTCGCCTGGTTGTTCCATCGCCCCACCGAGCCGACCGTCGAGTGGGCTCAGAAGAAGTTCGCGAGGACACCGGAAGTGGCGGCCGCCAACGTCGCCGCCTTCCAGGCCGGGTACACATTCGGAGTCGCCACCGAGGCGTCGAAGATCACATTCGAGATCAAGCCGGCCGCCCTGCAACCCGGGACCTACACGAATGTCAACGGAAACACCGCGCTGGCCTGGGGCCTGATCGCGGCCTCGAGACTTTCCGGGTTGCCGTTGTTCTACGGGACGTACCCCATCACACCGGCCTCGGACATCCTGCACGAGCTGGCTCGTCACAAGAACTTCGGCGTGCGGACCTTCCAGGCCGAGGACGAGATCGCCGGTGTGGGCACTGCCATCGGTGCGGCCTTTGCCGGGAATCTCGCCGTCACCGGCTCGTCCGGCCCGGGGATCGCACTGAAGAGCGAGGGCATCTCCCTCGCCTTCATGATGGAGCTGCCCCTGCTCGTCGTGAACGTGCAGCGCGGTGGGCCTTCGACCGGTCTTCCCACCAAGCCGGAGCAGTCCGACCTGTTGTTCTCGTTGTACGGCCGCCACGGCGAGTCGCCCATCCCGGTGCTCGCCATCGCCTCACCATCAGATGCCTTCGACATGACCATCGAAGCGGCCCGCATCGCGCTCAAGTACATGACACCGGTCCTTCTCCTCAGCGACAACCAGGTCGCCAACGGCTCGGAGCCTTGGAAGCTGCCCGACGTGAGCGACATCCCGCCGATCGAGGTCGAGTTCGCCAGGCATCCGAACGGGCCCAATGGGACCTTCCTCCCCTACATGCGTGATATCGACACCTTCGCCCGCCCCTGGGCTCTCCCCGGGACGCCGGGTCTCGAGCATCGGATCGGCGGGCTGGAGAAGGAGGCCATCACGGGGAACGTGTCATACGACCCGGCCAACCACCAGTTGATGACCGACACCCGCGCCTGGAAGGTGGCCAATATCGTCAACGACATACCGGACCTCGAGGTGAACGGCGAGGAGGATGCATCCATCCTGGTGCTCGGCTGGGGCTCGACCTTCGGGTCGATACGCGCCGCAGCTCGTCGGGTCAGGCTCGCCGGTGGGAAGGTCGCCACCGCCCACCTCCGCTATCTCAACCCGCTCCCGAGAAACCTCGGTGAGATCCTCAACCGGTACGACAAGATCCTGATCCCCGAACTGAACACCGGTCAGTTGCGAAGGGTGATCAGGGCCGAGTTCCTCGTCGACGCCCAGGGGCTGAACAAGGTCGCAGGCGAACCGTTCAAGATCTCGGAGATCACAGACAAGATCCTGGAGATGAGCAAGTGACCGCCCTGTCCTACACCCGAGCCGACTTCCAGACCGACCAGGAGGTCCGCTGGTGCCCCGGCTGCGGGGACTACACCATCCTCGCCTCGGTCCAACAGTTCCTCGCCGGTCTCGGCCGCCCTCGGGAGGAATTCGTGTTTGTCTCGGGGATCGGCTGTGCATCCCGGTTCCCCTACTACATGAACACCTATGGCATGCACGGCATCCACGGCCGCGCCCCGGCGATCGCCTCGGGGATCGCGACAACCAGGCCGGAGCTCTCGGTGTGGGTGGTCACGGGCGACGGGGATGCGTTGTCCATCGGTGGCAACCACCTGATCCACACCCTGCGGCGGAACGTCAACCTGAAGATCCTCTTGTTCAACAACCAGATCTACGGGCTGACCAAGGGGCAGTACTCACCGACGTCCGAGCAGGGCAAGGCCACGAAGTCCTCACCGTTCGGGTCGGTCGACTACCCGTTCAACCCGGTGTCCCTCGCCATCGGCGCCGAGGCCACGTTCGTCGCCAGGACGCTGGACATGGACCGCAACCACACCCAGGATCTGCTCCAGGCTGCCTATGAGCACGAAGGATCGGCATTCATCGAGATCTACCAGAACTGCAACGTGTTCAACGACAAGGCGTTCATCCAACTCACCGGCAAGGAGGAACGAGTCCACAATCGGATCGATCTCGAGCCCGGCAAGCCGATCGTCTTCGACGGAGGGGCCAAGGCCGTGGTGCTGCGAGACGGCCAGGCAACCATCGTCGACTCATCCAAGGTGGACCCCGGCGCAATACTCGTGCACGACCCGACCCGGCCCGATCCCTCGATCGCCTTCGCCCTGAGCAGGCTGTCCCATGGGCCCTACGGGCCGACTCCGCTCGGGATCTTCAGGAGCGTCACTCGACCCACTTACGAGTCGCAGCTCAACGCCCAGATCGAAGCCGCCAAGGAGAAGTCTGGCGAAGGTGACCTTTCCCGGCTGATCGCCAGCCAGGGCACCTGGACCGTCAAGGACCCGTCCTCGAACGGGGGCTGAGCGCCCTCCTGAACGCTGGTCAGGCCGGGGCGAGCCCTGTCATCCTGCGCGGTGGTGGCGTGACCGCATCCTGGTAGTCCGGGACAGAGAGCAGGCGGCCCGACAGGGCCAGTCTCCGCTCGACGCAGATCGGCTCGTCGCACGACGTGGTGACGAGGGCCTCGACCGGGCGCCCGGCTCCCATCCGCCGGAAGGTGAGCCCGGTGACCGGCAACCCCACATCGGTCAGCGTCGTCACGTCGCCGAGCCCATCCGGCCCGGCGCGACGACTGGTCAGGTCGTAGCCCCCATCGACCTCACCGACGGTGATCAGATCGTCATCTCCGTCACCGTCGAAGTCGAACACCTCGGTGAGCTCCAATTCCTCCGGGCGGGTCATGCCGAGATTCACCGGGGCTGCGAAGGAGTGGCCGTCGGACATCTGGCCATACCAGCAGGTCCCGGCCTGGCACTCACCCGGGAAGAGGAGGTCGTCTCGACCGTCTCCGTCGAGATCGGCCGCGACCACGTCCGCGTCCCGTGCCGTTTCGGGAAACCCGCCCCAGTCGGCCGGCTCCAACCTGCCGTTCACGCTGAGATGGGCACGCCAGCACTCCACCCCGTCCGAGCCGCAGAGCCCCTGGTAGACGAGATCGTCGAACCCGTCGCCGTTCCAGTCTCCCGGGACCAGGGCATGGGTCGCCGGAGAGAACCGGGCGCCATCCCCCCAGTTCCGCGCGGGGCCAAGGGTCGAGCCCTCCGAGAGGTGGGCCCTCCAGCACGGAACGGACCCCGCACAGCGCCCGTGATAGACCACATCGTCCCTGCCGTCGCCATTCAGATCAGCTGCCGCCAGCCCGGCCCGGCTGGTGTCGAGGCTGAACCACGCACCGTCTCCCAGCCTCTGGCTGACGGCAGATCCGTTGACGAGGCTGGTCGTCGCCTGGAAGCAGGTGCCGCCGGGGCACTCACCCCAGGTCAAACGGTCGTCGAAGCCATCGCCGGTCACATCGGCATTCAGCGCGGTGCCCAGACCGTTCCCCCCCCCACAGCCCACCCGGGCGTTGTCCACCGCCACCTCGTCGATGACCATGCCGAAGTCGCGCTCGGCTCGCGGTTTGCCCCCGTAGTACACGTTGAACCAGAACGACTCGATCTTTATGTTCGGCTCCTCCGGTCGACGGAACTCGATGCCGGCCACATCGAAGGCGGGAGTCCCATCCACCCAGGCGCGTAGCGCTCCGTCGGTGAGACCCGGCCGGTTCAAGGTCACCTCACCTTCGATGCAGTACCACTCGCCGGGGTTGAGCTTCCCCGCCTCGTTCCAAGACATCCCGTCGCCATACCGGCCCTCCTGCCCCAGGTGATACACGTAGTAGCCAAGACGGGCCCGTCGGTCACCATCCCTGGTCCCGAAGAACTCCATCCGGGCCGACCAACCGGGATCCGAGGGAGTGCTCTGATAGCCGCCTTTCCCGCTCTGTGTGTAGACCCCGGAAAAGCCAGGGAGCTTCCCGCTGGTCTGTGGTGCCCAGTCCGGGTCGAGACGCAGGTAGTAGCGAAAGAAGAGCTGCTCCGGCTCCTCACCGACGACACGGCTCAGGTCGAGCTTGAAGTCGGCGCCGTAATGGGAACCCTTGGGTATGTCCACCCTCAACCCGGTGTCCCGAAAGCCCCCGCTGGTCAGGCTGACCCGGTTCCTGCTGCTGGGTCGGCGGCCATCCCAGAGGTCGAGGGCCTCGAATGCGTCGGCGAACCCGAGGGCCGGCCCTTCGGCCGCCCTGGGTTCGGGGCGGGCCGGACCGAGGCCGACCGCCGAGGCCACGGAGAACACCGCCTCGTCCCTGGTCACCGTCCGATCCGGGCAGAGTCGATCGTCGACCGGAGGATTACACGGCCCGAGGGCCCCGCGTCTCGCCAGTGACTTGATGGACCGGCCATACGGCGATTGGTCCAGGTCGACATAGGGATAGGTGTTGGCGGGGAGCGCCCAGCCCATCGCCCCGACGATGAGCGATGACATCTCGCCTCTGGTCAGCAGGCGATCGGGGCAGAACCTCCCCTCACCACATCCACGAGTGGCGCCGGCCTGGGCCAGCGCATTGATCGCCCTTTCCGCCGACTCCCCGTCGTCGTCGACGAAGTGATCGCCAGTGGCCGCTGGAAGATCGAGGGCACGCGCCAGCATCACGGCCATCTCTCCACGGGTGACGGCCCGATGGGGGCAGAACCTGTCGTTTGCAGGCGGGTTGCAGCCTGACACCAGGCCCTCCGCCCTCGCCATCTCGATGTATGGCTCGAACCTGCTTCTATCGTCGTCGATGAACGAGCCCTTGTCCTCTCCCTGCGCAGGGACAGAGGGCACGAGGACGACCATGATGGCGGCGATCACCAACAACCCGGCAGCTTGACGCGACGAGAGCATCTCAACTGCAACGTCGGTCACCTGACCCGGGTTCCTTAGGGGCAACTCGCGGCCGGCCGGGATTGTCGGCCCGGGGCCGTCAGTCGATGGCAGCAGCCGCGAAGTCGTGGATGCGCTCCACCAGCGCATCGCGACCGAGGTCGCCGTCGAGGCGATACCACCGCTCCACGGCATTGAGGATGGACAGGATGAAGATGGACGCCAGCTTCGGGTCGATGTCCTCCCGGAACGACCCGTCGGCGATGCCATCGGCGAGAACCGCCCGGAACGTCTTCTCATAGTCGTCTCTGGCGGCGATGACCCGTTCCCGGTGTCGGGTGTCCAGCATCTTCGCCTCGTTGAGGAAGGTGCGTGAGACGTCATGGTTGTCGAGGACGACATCGATGTGGCCCTCGATGAGCGCCCGGAGTCGTTGCGGGGCCGATCCCGATGCCGTGACGGCGGCTCGCGCCGATTCCTGGAACAACCGGGCGCCCTCTTCCACCACGTCGACCAGCAGATCCTGTTTCGAGTCGACGTGCGCGTAGAGCGAGGAGCCCAGCATCCCCAGCTCGCGGCCCAGGTCACGCATAGAAGTGCCGTGATATCCGCGCTCGGCGAACAGCCTCCCGGCGGCCGCGACGACATCGGCCCGCGTGTTGCGTGTGGTGACCATCAGCGGTGCTCGTAACGGACGACGACCCGGTCGGTCATGGGATGCGACTGACACGTCAGGACGTAGCCGGCCTCGACCTCGGCATCGACCAATGCGTAGTTCTTGTCCATCCGCACCTGCCCGTCTTCGATCCTCCCCTTGCAGGTCGCACACATCCCGCCCTTGCATGAGAAGGGCAGCTCTGAGCGCACCCGAAGTGCCGCATCGAGGATCGTGCTCTCCGCGGTCATCCTGGTCATGACCGCCCGTCCATCCAGGATCACTGTCAGCTCGACCGAGCCCTCCCCTGGTGGTGGCTCGGGTGGCAGCAACGCGGTGTCGAGAGGGCCTGCGAAGAAGAGCTCGTCATGGATCAGATCGTCGGCGACCCCCAACGAGCCGAGGGCGCGCCGGGCAGTCATCACCATCTCGAAGGGCCCGCACAGGTACCAACCGTCGGCCGCCCTGCCTCCGAGCAGCCGATCATGCACGAGCCGGATCTTCTCGTCGTCGATGCGTCCGGTGAGAACCGGGACATCGGAGTCCTCGCGGCTCAGGATGTGCAAGAGCTGGAAGCGCTCCGGGTACCTGTCCTTGAGGCCCTCCAGCTCCTCGAGGAACATCACGCTGTTGACGGTTCGGTTGCCGAAGAGCAGGGTCCAGGAGGAAAGGGGCTCGGATTCCAGAGTGGTGCCGATCAAGGAGAGCACCGGGGTGATCCCCGAGCCGGCCGCGATCGCGACCCGGTGCTTTGCCGTAACGGGATCAGGATCGATGGTGAACTCACCAACCGGGGGCATGACGTCGAGGACGTCGCCCTCCTTCAGCCGTCGGGTGGCGTAGCCGCTGAACACGCCACCGGGCAGGCATTTGATCCCCACCCGCAGCTTTCCGCCGTTTGCATTCGAGCAGATCGAATAGGAGCGCCGGACGTCCTCTCCGTCGATGAGCGCCCGTATGGTCAAGTGCTGTCCGGGGAGAAAGCGAAACGCACCGGCCAGAGCGTCGGGGACCTCGAAGGTGACGGTCACCGAATCCTCGGTGAGTGGGGACACCTCCACTATTCGCAATGGGTGGAAGTCCACGCTTATCGCGCTCGCCGGGATTCCGAGCAGAGTCCCACTCAGAACTCCTTGAAATAGTCGAAGGGCTCACCGCACACGGAGCACACCATCAGGGCCTTGCACGCCGTCGAGCCGAACCTGGCCACCATCTTGGGAGAGCCGGAGTCACATTTCGGGCAGGCGACGTCGTCGATCGGCACTGGTGGTGCGATGCCGAATGCCGCCAGCTTGCGATGCCCCTCCTCCGAGATGAAGTCGGTGCTCCAGACCGGGGTGTGGACCAGCCGCACCTCGATCTCGGCGACTCCGGCAGCCGCCAGTGCAGCAACGAGATCGTCTTCTATTTGACGCAGGGCAGGGCAGCCCGAGTAGGTGGGCGTGATCGACACCACCACCCTGCCCTCCACGACCTGCACCTGGCGCAGGATTCCCAGATCGGCGATGGTCAGCACCGGGATTTCGGGGTCTACGACCCCCGACGCGATGTCCCTGATATGCCCGATATCGATAGCTGTTACCGGGGTCACCATTCCAGCCCCGGATAGCTTCGCTGCAACCACTGCATCTCCGCGAGAAGCAAGCCAAGGTGCTCGGTGTGCAAGCCCTGGCGGCCCCCGCCTCTCTGGTACGGGTCAACCGGCGCAAGGAGCCGTGCCTGCTCGAGAACGTCGACAATGGTGGCGTCCCAGCGCTCGCGGTATGCGGCTGCCTCGTCTGCGAACATCTCAGCGGTGAATCGCCACAGGCCGTCCAGGGCCGCCTGGGCGCGCCGATGGGACTCTTCGGTCCCGTCGCCCAACCTGACCACCCATCCTGACGAGTGGCGGAGGTGGTATCGAGCCTCCTTGAGGGCACGACCCGAGATACCGGCCAGAGTCGCATCCTCCGAGCCCGACAGATCGGCCCACAACTCGACCTGATAGGCATCGAAGAGGAACGAGCGGAGCACGGAGTGGGCGAAGTCCCGGTTGGGCTGCTCGACCAGGAGCAGGTTCAGGTATTCACGTTCCGGGCGGGTCATCGCCAGGTCGTCTTCGTCCCTCCCGAGGCCTTCGATCTCGCCGGCGTGGGTATAGAGGGCGCGGGCCACCCCCAGATGGTCGAGGGCGATGTTGCCGAGAGCTATGTCCTCCTCCAACTCGGGGGCATTGGAGATCCACTCCCCGAGACGTTGGGCGAGGACCATGTTGTCGTCGGCGTGGGCGAGCAGCCACCGCACCTGTTGGCCATCATTCATGACCCGACCCAACGAGAGACGCGGGACGGGCGACGAAGTCGTCATCACATGTGCCCCACTTCCTCGGGGATCTCATAAGTCGTGGCGTTGCGGTAGACCTTCTCGTTGGCCTGCACGTACTCGGCGAGGTCCGTCGGCTCGAAGGTGTGGATCTCGGTGCTGCGCACCACCCAGAGGCTCGCCCCCTCGTTGCGACGGGTATATACGTCACGGGCGTTCTGGAGCGCCGCCTCGGCGTCCGGCGCGTGGAGACTCCCGATGTGGACATGAGAGATCCCCCGGCGGGCTCTGACGAAGACCTCCCACATCGGCCACGATCTCCCCGCCAACTCCGTGGATTCTTCGATCTCGGCGCTCTCGCCGGGTGCGACGGGGACTTCGTAGGTCATCGTGCACCTCCTACGCGGCTGATCGGGCGGCCTTCTTGGAGGCATGGGCAATGGCGGCCTCCCTGACCCAGGCGCCCTCCTCCCATGCCTTCACCTTGTGCTCGATTCGCTCGCGGTTCATCGGGCCATCGCCCCTCACCACTCTCCAGAACTCGTCCCAGTCGATCTCACCGAAGTCGTAATGGCCGCGTTCTTCGTTCCACCTCAGGTCAGGGTCGGGCATGGTGAGACCCAGATAATCGGCTTGGGGAACGGTCATGTCGACGAATTGCTGGCGCAGCTCGTCGTTCGACACCCGCTTGATCTTCCACTCCATCGACTGCTCGGTGTGGGTGGACTCACTGTCGTGCGGCCCGAACATCATCAACGAGGGCCACCACCAGCGATCGAGGGCGTCCTGTGCCATCGATTTCTGTTCCTCCGACCCGGAGCAGAGCCTGAGCAGTATCTCGTACCCCTGGCGCTGGTGAAAGGACTCCTCCTTGCAGATCCGCACCATGCCCCGCGCGTAGGGCCCGTAGGAACAGCGGGTCAGCATCACCTGATTCGTGATGGCTGCTCCGTCCACGAGCCAGCCGATGGTCCCGATGTCGGCCCAGCTGAGCGTGGGGTAGTTGAAGATCGAGGAGTACTTGTGCTTGCCCTGGTGGAGCAACTCCTGGAGCTCGTCCCTCTTCACCCCGAGCGTCTCCGCTGCCGAGTACAGATAGAGACCGTGGCCTGCCTCGTCCTGGACCTTCGCCATGAGGATCGCCTTGCGGTGGAGGGTGGGAGCCCGGGTGATCCAATTCCCTTCGGGCTGCATGCCGATCACCTCGGAGTGGGCATGCTGGGCGATCTGAC
>JBFYOJ010000079.1:0-4671 GCA_041303885.1 Acidimicrobiia bacterium
GGAAGCCCAGTCGCCATGCACCCAGGTATCGGGAAAGCGCGACCAGTAGGTCTCGAGGTCTCTCTCCGGCTCCTTCCAGAACCCCCTGGTCATCCCGGGCCATGATCCGCGCACGACCAGCTCACCGACCTCTCCTCGAAGTGGTCTCCCCTCGGGGTCATAGACGTCGGCGTCGAAACCGAAGGAGGGAGAGCCGAGCGAGGTCGGCTTCAACCCCTGGAGGAGATTCACACCGATCAGCACTGCCCCGATCTCGGTTCCCCCGCTGATGTTGACGATTGGGCGCTTGCTCTCTCCGAGGTCCCGGAACAGCCACCACCAGGGCCCTGGGTTCCACGGCTCTCCGGTTGACCCGAACGCCCTGAGACGGGAGAGATCGTGCTTGCGAGCGGGTTCTGTGCCGTGTGGTTGCAGTGCCCGGATCAAGGTGGGCGAGATCCCGAGGAAGGTGACCCCGAGGTCGGCCGCCACCTTCCAGATGCGGTCCGGCCCGGGATGATCGGGGGCGCCGTCATACGTGGCGATCGCAGAGCCGTTGGATAGGCCCGCGACCACGGTCCACGGCCCCATGATCCAGCCCATGTCGGTGGCCCACATGGTGACATCGTCACGCTTGACCTCGGCGTGGAACGCCCCTTCGGCGGCAAGCTTGACGGTAAAGCCACCATGGACGTGAACAGCCCCCTTGGGGCGTCCCGTCGTGCCCGAGGTGTAGGCGATCAGAACCGGGTCCTCGGTGCTGGTGAGCAGCGGGCCGACCGGCTCGGACGAAGCGACCAGTTCGTGCCACCACAAGTCGCGGCCATGGGTCATGGGAGTCGAATCCCGTTCCACATAGTCGACGACGAGGAGACGCTCCACGCCCCCTGCGGCCAGCGCCGCCCGGTCGGCCACTTCCTTCATCTCGACCAGTGCTCCACGCCTCTGGAATCCGTTGGCGCAGATCAAGACCCGTGGCTTCGGGTCCTCCAGTCGGCCGGCGGCAGCCTCGGCGCCATAACCCGAGAAGACCGGTATGAACACCGCGCCGATCCGGGCGACTGCCAGCAAGGACACGACTGCTTCCTGGCCCATCGGGAGGAAGACCGCCACCGCATCACCGCGACCGACGCCGATCGATCGCAGTCCTCCGGCCAGACGGCTCACCAGATCCTTGAGCTGGCCGAAGGTCAGCTCAGAGATCTCCCCGGTCTCCTTCTCGCTGCGCAGTGCGGTCCGGTCCGGGTCTTCATCCGCCCACCTGTCCACACATGCCCGGCTCAGGTTTAGCGAGCCCCCAACGAACCAGGTCGACCATGGATGGCCGCGGGAGTCGTCGCGTACCGCCCGCCAGCCTCGATCGAAGGGAAGACCCAGGAAGTCGACCACGGCCGCCCAGAACCACTCGGGATCGCTGGTCGAGCGCGCAGCGAGGTCCTCGAGAGAGTCGATCCCGTGGGCCCGCATGAACGCGGCGGTGTTCGTCGCCGCCGCCTGCTCGGCCGTCGGCCGCCAGACCACTTCGCTCGTGCCCATTTCCCTCCGTCGCTGCGAGCCGCGAGCGTAGGACGTTGACGGGTGCCCGGGTCCCTCCGGCTCTAGGCTCGTCGTCATGTGGGAGAGCCCGGAGCGCAAGGACAACCGGATGTTCCGGCGACGGACCCTGGTCGTGGCCGGGGTGCTCCTCGCCACCGCGGCGGCTCTCTATCTCCTCTTCAGGCTCCGCAACCTCGTCTTCATGATCTTCGTCGCCATTTTCGTCGCCGTGGCCGTCGAGCCGCCGGTTCACTATCTGGAGAAGAGGGGCTGGAAACGCGGTGTCGCCACCGGGGTCGTGTTCCTAGTGGCGTTCGTCATCTTCGTCCTCTTCCTGGTGGCGCTGGCCCCTCTGTTCGTGAGACAGCTGAACGAACTGATCGACTCGCTGCCGGGCTACATCGAGTCGGTGTCCGTGCTCTTGCAGGATTGGTTCAATATCGAGATCTCGACCGAGTCACTGCAGGCGGAAGCTGCCGGGCTGCCTGACATCATCCTGGGAGCAGGCGGCACCATCCTCGGCGGTGTGGTGAGCATCACGACCGGCATCGCCAGCTTCCTGTTCTTCGCGACGACCGTCCTGCTCTTCTCCTTCTACATGGTGGCCGAGCTGCCGCAGCTGCAGAGGACGGTGCTGTCCACGATGCCGGAGAGACGCCAACGCGACGCCCTCCATGTCTGGGAGGTTGCAGTCGAGAAGATGGGCGGGTACATCTACTCGCGGCTGATCCTCGCGGTGCTCAGCGGCATACTCGCGGCCATCTTCTTGAGCGCGCTCGACGTGCCTTTCGCTCTGTCGCTCGGTATCTGGGTGGGCGTCCTCAGTCAGTTCATCCCGGTGATCGGGACGTACCTGGCAATGATCCTGCCGGCGGTGGTGGCACTCTCGTCGCAGGGCACCACGACCATGCTGTGGGTGATCGTGTTCTTCGTCGCCTACCAGCAACTGGAGAACTACCTGATCGCGCCGCGGATCACCAAGGCGACCATGGAGATCCACCCGGCTGTGTCGATCGGCGCCATCATCGTCGGCTCGCTCCTCCTCGGCCCTCTCGGGGTGATCCTCGCCCTCCCCATGACCGGGATCATCCAGGCCCTCATCTCCGAGACGAGAAAGCATCACGAGGTGATACTCGACGACCCGGGCACCGCAGAGAACTGACAGAAATCCGACGTCGACGCTTGGTGTTGGCCGTTGGCTGATTTAGCGTCTATGTAGCCGGGCTATATTGCCGGTGGTCACTCCCGATCCTGATCGGGGGGGACCGTGGGCGAAGAGCGCCGCTCCGAGCCCTGAGTAATCCACAAGGGAGGAACGAATAGTGCGAGCCCTGCGCACATCGCGGACCGCCCGTTGGGCAACGCTTCTCGCCGTTCTAGCTCTGGTAGCCGCCGCTTGCGGTGGCGATACCGCGACGACTACGACGGCCGGTGGGGCGACGACCACGGAAGGTCCCGCACAATCAACTACGACGGTTGCTCCACCGAGCACGTCCGTCGGGGAATGCCCGGATGCATTCTGTGTGAAGTACAACATTCAGCCAGATGCGGCTTGGGCTGACGGGACTCCGGTGACGGCGGACGACTTCGTCTTCACCTACGAGACCGTCGTCAACCCGGTCTTGGACATCACCAGCCGTGAGGGCTACAACCAGATCACCGGCTATGAGGTCATCGACGAAAAGACAGTCGTCTTTGCCTTTGGCGCGATCTACGCCCCCTGGCAGACGTTGTTCAGCCAGGTGATGCCCAAGCACATCCTGGAGGACCAGCCGTTCAACGCCATCTGGGACGAAGCGATCACCATGGGCTCCGGCCCCTTCACCTTCGTGGAGTGGGTGCCCGACGAGCGCATCGTCCTGCAGCGGAACCCCGACTACTGGGGTGATGCACCCGGTGACGTGCAGACGGTCAACATCGTCTTCCTCGAAGACTCACAGACCCAGGTCCAGGCCCTCCGTGGCCAGGAAATCGACATGTTCTACCCGCAGCCTCAGGTGTCGCTGGTGGAAGAGGTCGATGCCATCGATGGAGTCGAATGGGAAGCCGGACTGGGCCCGATTTGGGAACACTTCGACTTCAACCAGGACGACGCACGTCTCCAGAACCTGTATGTCCGTCAGGCAATTGCCCAGGGGATCAACCGCGACGCGATTGTGGAAGCAATCGTCCGCCCGATCGCCGCTGACGCACAGCCTCTCGGCAACACGATCTGGATGAATACCAGCTCCAACTACGAGGATCACTTCAACGAGCGGTTCCCGTACGACCCGGCTGCTGCCGAGGCCTTGCTGGTCGACAATGGTTGCACCAAGGGTGGCGACGGCGTGTACGAGTGCGGTGGTGAGCGGCTCTCGTTCACCTGGACCACGACCGCCGGCAACGAAGGCCGTGAGCTCCAGTTCGAGCTGGCTCAGGCCGACCTCGCCGCCATCGGCATCGAAGTGACCGCCAAGTTCGCGCCGGCCTCGGAGGTGTTTGCAGACGCATTCATCTACGGTGGGGCCGATGCATGGCAGGTCTTCAACTTCGCGTGGGTCGGCTCGCCCGATCCGGCAGGGCAGAACACCCTGTACTACTGCGAAGGTGGGGCGTCCAACGGCTTTGGCGACCTGAACAACCTCCGCTTCTGCGACGAGGAAGTCGATGCTCTGATCAAGACGACCGACAGCATGGTCGATCCTGCGGAGCGCTCGGCTGCCTACAACCAGGCCGATGACCTCTGGCTCGCGGACATCCCGATGATCCCGATGTATCAGAAGCCCACGTTCTTTGCGTGGAACTCTGCGATCGTGGGTCCCAAGGACAACGCGACCCAGGTTGGGCCGTTCTGGAACATCGGTGAGTGGACCGGCAAGGAGACCGTGGTCTTCGCTGCCGACCAGCAGCCGGAGTCGCTGAACACGTTCGAGCCCGACGGCAACCTGTTTGCCGCCGGTCTGATCGCGACGGCGGTTCTCGAGGGTGCATACACCATCACCCCCGACTTCCAATACGTGCCTCAACTCATCACGAGTGCCGAGCCGATCGTCCCCGCGGGTTGATCGAGACGGCATAAATCATCGAAGAGGGGGGGCGCCCAGGGCGGCCCCCCACTTAGGTTTACCCGAAACGCCCCCGTTTCCCCTAGAGACCCCGCCTATAGACAGTCGGGGG
>JBFYOJ010000080.1:0-3693 GCA_041303885.1 Acidimicrobiia bacterium
CGAGAGCCCGACCGAGGCCGAGGCGACCCGCCTCATTGCCTCGGGATTGGGAAGGGGGCCCGTGAAGGTCAGATCGGTCGCGGACAGGACCAGTGAGCCCTCCAGCTGCTGCTCGATCCGGCCCACGGCGACCAGATCGACGCCGGCGACGCCACATGCCATTACTGCTTCTTCGATCCCGCGGGCGCGCGTCATGTCCCCCACATAGATCGCAGAGCCATCACCCATGTCCATCGGCTCGGGGAAATGATTCGACCGCGGGTAGTTGGGAAAGACCGGATGCACCGACTTGAACAGCCGCTGATACCCCGGCTCGGCCAGGGTGAGCAGCAGGCTCTGTTCAGCGACCCAGTAGAGAGCTCTCGCCAACCATCGGAACAGCGGTCTCGACCAGGTAGGCACCCAATCCTTGGATGAGATCTGTGCGGCAAGGTCCTCGTGAACGTCGACCACCACGGGGATCCTGCGTACGAGCCTTGCCAGGACACCGATAGGGATCGTCTCCGGATCGTGTAGGACCACCAGATCCCATCCTCTGCGAAGCAGCAATCGAGCCGCTCCGAGGTTGCGGCGAAGGCGCCCGCGGCGCAGTGGGGCCCATTCGAGCCCGCCGAGGTCGGCGGGGCCAGGTTCCTTTGTCGCGTAGGTGACCCGGCCGACATGCTCGATGGTGCGGATCAGACGCTCCCGAATCCTGGTGTCGTCCGGATGGTGGACCGTGGTGAGGACCAGGATCTTCGGTGCGGTCACAGCGCCTCTACGTTCTGAGCCTCCAGTCCGAGACGCCGGTAGACACCTCTGGCGTCGAACACCAGCGGAACCTCCCTGGCAATCGCCTCGTAGGGCAATCCCGAGTGATCGGTCAGTATGGCGGCCAGATCGAACCCGGAGACGTCCTGTGGGTGAACGGCGGCGAACCCGTGATGAGCGATTCGCTCGGGCCCCACATGGGGATCGAGCACCAGGACCTCGGCGCCTCGCGCTGCCAGTCGCCTTGCCACGTCGACTGAAGCCGACTCTCGATCATCGGAGACATTCGGCTTATAGGCCAGGCCCACCACCAGGATGCGACTGCCGTGAACTGCCTTGCCTGCGGTGTTGAGCATGTCGGCGATGCGTTGGGTGGTGTACTCGGGCATATGGGTGTTGACCTGATCGGCCGTCTCGATGAATCGGGTGGCGAAATTCGCCTCGCGCGCTCGCCAGGCCAGGTACTGGGGGTCGAGCGGGATGCAATGACCACCCACTCCGGGCCCCGGGTAGAACGCCTGGAACCCGAAAGGCTTGGTGGCGGCAGCATCGATCACTTCCCAGATGTCGATGTCGAGCTCGTGGGCAAGCTGGGCCACCTCGTTGATCAGACCGATGTTGACCGCCCGGTAGGTGTTCTCCAGCAGCTTGGCCAGTTCGGCGGCCCGGGCCGAGCTGACCCGGTGAACCGAGGGGACGATCCGGCTATAGGCCGCCACCGCCACGTCACCCGACGCCCGCGTCACTCCCCCGACCACCTTTGGAATGTCACCGGTTTTCATCTCGTCACCGGGTGACACCCGTTCCGGCGAGAAAGCCAACCACACGGTCTCGTCGAGGGTCAGCCCGGCTTTCTCCACTGCAGGCACCAGGTAGTCCTCGGTGGTCCCGGGATATGTGGTGGATTCGAGGCTGATGAGCTGACCCGGCCTGGCCACTCTCGAGATGGTGTCCGCCCCGGCCTCGATGTAGGACAGGTCGGGCTGACGATTCCTCCCCAGGGGGCTGGGGACGCAGATGAAGATGGCATCGGCCTCTGAAAGAGCCCCGGCATCGGTGGTGAACCGGGCTCCCGAGACGATGGCCGCGCGCAGCGCCTCGTCCGATACGTCGTCGACGTGCGAATCCCCCCCGGAAAGACCAGCCACACGATGATCGGAGACGTCAAAGCCGACGGCCGACAAGCCGCTGTTGATCGCTGTCACCAGTAGTGGCAGACCCACATAACCGAGACCAATGATCCCAGCGGTCCACGGCTCTTTGGAGAAGTACTCGACCCTGTCGATCACAGTGGCGAATGGTAGGGGGCTCAGGGGCCCCAGATGCGCTTGAAGAACGCCGCCATCTGGCCTCGGGTTACGTTGTCCTGAGGACAGAATCTGTCGTTGGTCGGTGGGTTGCACCCGACTGTGATCTTGGCCTCGGCAATCCTGTTGATCGCTCCCTGGAATTGTGTTGCGCTGTCATCGACGAAGTAGTCGGCGGCGGTGTCGGGCAACCCCAGAGTGCGTGACAGGAAAGCTGCCATCTGGTCCCGGGTCACGTTGCGGTCGCCGCAGTACCTGCCATTGCCACAACCGACAGTGATCCCAGCCTCGAAAAGACGGTTGGCCGCGCTCTCGTAGAACTCTCCCTCGTCGTCACTGAAATGATCGGCTGACGCCGTGGGGAGATGCATTGCCCGGGAGATGAAGACCGCCATCTGCCCGCGGGTGACCCGCTCGTCGGGGCAGTAGTTCGTGTTGGACGGAGGATTGCAACCCAGAGTTATCTCCTCCTGGGCCAGCCATGTGATCGCATTCTCGAAGAGATGGCCTGCAGTGTCGAGGAACGGGCCCTTGTACCTCGTGGTCAACACATACGGGGACACACGCACCGGCGCACCGTCGCGACGAAAGGCATTGCCACTCAGGAAGAGACGGAGCTGATCACCCTTCAAGTCGCTGGCGACGGTGCTGCCGTTCTTACGTCCGGTGAAACGGACCACGGCACCCGGCGGCCCTTCGATGACCTCGACCATGGTCACGGCGCTCCACCCGAAGTAGGCCTCGATCTTTCCGGCGGGGACCACGACGGTCCACCTCGCCAACGGGTTGATGGTCGGATTCGAGGACCACTTGTCGGACACCGATCGGAGCCATGGCAAAGCAGCCCCGCCCCAGACGAACTCCACGTTCTCGCTGGCGCCCCCGTTGGACGACGAATAGAACGCCTTTGCGATGTCGAACGCGTAATCGGATTGAGGGTGGGTCAGGATGTCACCCAGAGTGTCCGTGACGGCTTGCACCCATGTGCCTCCGGAGACTCCTCCCTCCTTCGCCCAGCCGGCGTAGGCCTGATCGGCCGGTGTCGAGCGGAGATGACAGCCACAACTCGCCAGTTTGCCGGAGCCGTTGGAGCCTCCACGCTCGACTGCGGTGGCCACCGCATAACTGCGTCCGATGATGGCCTGAGCCCGGAGTGCCTGAACGGGCCACGACGAGGGGACTTCGGCTAGCCCGTAGAGGTACTCCTCGAGGCTGACGGTCACGTTGACGTGAAACCCTGCGGCAGACGGGGTGAAGCGGATCGTTCCCCGGGCGTACTCCTTGCCGTTGACCCGGAATCTGACCCCCGTGTCGTTGGCCTTGGCCAGCTGCCCGTCACAGGGGCGGTAGCCGAGATTGCCCTCGAGGGCCTTGCGAAACCGGCATTCGGTCGGATTCGAAGCGTTGACCTCGAACACCCAGGACTCGCCGGGGTCGATGGTCACGTCGGTGAAATCTCCGGAGTACTCCGGTGGGCTCGCCGGAGGACAAGCGCCGGCCGGCTGGCAGATGGTCAGCGGCCCGCCGACCGCCGTCAGACTGACCGAATTCGTGTTCGAGACCAGACTCACCCAGAGCCCGTCTGGCCCCGTCGTCCAGTGTCCGGCAGGCATGTCGACGACTGTGGTACCGGTGT
>JBFYOJ010000081.1:0-4956 GCA_041303885.1 Acidimicrobiia bacterium
CTCACTTGTTGGCGCGTATGCCCAGATGGACCTGTCGAGTGTATGGCGGGGAGATGCGGCGTAAATGGGCCTGCCAGCCCATGTGGACGGCCAGTCGCCCTCGGTTCTTGAGCCGCGGACCGACCCTGCCGATATCCAACCCATGCTCGAGTACTTCCTCGGCTTCACGATGGGACAGCAATCGGCCACAAGAGCCGCCTCGCTGGCGCGCAGTGCCGCGGTGGCCGACGGGACGCATCACACCAACCGGATCGAGGACCTCAACGAGCGGGTCGACAAGCTGCTCATGATCGTGCGTGCCATGTGGGCATTGATGGAAGAGCAGGGCATGACCCCCGAGCAGCTGATGGCCAAGATCGATGAGCTCGACCTTCAGGACGGCGTCGACGACGACCAGGTGCGCTCGCAGATCGTCGAGTGCCCATCCTGTCAGTCCAAGGTCGCCCCCAACTTGAGGGCATGCCAGCTCTGCGGCACCGAGGCGGTATGTGTCGGGCTATCTCTACGCCGCAGACCAGACGGTGGCTATGGCTCCCGAGGAGCCCGAGTTGAGCGTGCAGACCCACGCCTGGGTCGAAGTGTTCGTTCCCTGGCATGGATGGTGGGGCCTCGATCCCACCAACTCCTCACTGGTGGGTGAGCTTCACGTGAAGATCGGGCATGGCCGGGATTATGAGGACGTGATGCCGCTGCGGGGGTCTATCACGGTGGCTCCGGTCACGACCTGGGCGTCCACGTGAAGATCACCCGGGAGCGACTCTCCGAGCAGATCGTCGATCAGTAGCCGACCTCGGAAGTCCTCGGCACCAGCGCCAGGTAGATCCGGCCCTGGGGCAGCCCGAAGGCACTGCCGTCGGCGTCGAAGAACCGGTAGCCATCTTCGTGGGCGCCACGGAGCCAGGTCCCCTCGACGACCTCACCTTGATTGAAGACGAGCAGGTCTCCTAGTCCGATGACGTCGAAGGTGGTCACCGGGACGTCGTTGCCGTCGGTGTATCCGGCTGACCTCTCGGCCACGAACAGGACCACCACCGTGTCGTGGGTGAGGGGCACAGAGTTCCCCCCGATGGCGTCGAGCACCTCATATCTGCTGGCGCCGTCATAACGGACATACGCATCGTCTTCGTACCTGAAGTTGAGCGACTCGAAGGGAAGGGTCACCTCGGTCGCCGCCGTACCACCTGGAAATGCCCCGGCAGGCAGGCCCTCACCCATGGGCGGCGTGTCGCCGACAGTCTGGAACAGCACGTCGAGGAGAAGGAACAGGTTGTGCAGGGGCTCGGGGTTGTCACCGATGGTGAACATCTCGAACAGCTGCGGGTCGATCATGTTGATCCCGGTGGCGGTCACGTCCTGGAGCACAAAAGGCTCTCCCCCAGTCGACACCACATAGGGCGCCAGTTGCGGGAGCAGGTCGGCGTCCACCGATCGCAGTGAACGGACCGGGCCGAGCTCGCCGGCGACGTCGCGGTTGACCACGGCTGCGAACCTGGTGATCCCACCTTCCACCGGATACTCGACCAGCAACGGGACACCGGCGAGCCCTACCTGTGGCCGTGCTGCGGGCGCGTTGTCGATCTTGACCGAGACGTACGCTGAGCCGAGACCCTCGGTGGGGGCATTGGGGTCGACGGGGAGTGAGCCCTCCGGGTCGGTCGGGATCGTGGTCTGACCAGGCTCGAGGGTTGCGGTGGTGGTGGCCGATCCGGAGGCGGTCCCTCCGGGCTCCGAGTCCCGGGCGAGCAACAAGACGGTGACTGCGGCAATCAACCCCGCGCCCAGGAGGAGAGCGACGAAACGCCACGGGTTCGACGTGATCCATTGCTTGAGGGAGGCGAGCACGGCGGCAGCTTACGACGCGCTGCCGCGAAGAGAGGTGAGATCCCTTGACCCCGCCTCTCTTCTTGCTGCGTATCTGGTCAGTCTGAGGACGGGCCGCGCTCGGGCGCGGACTGAACTCCTGTTGTGCCGCCGGCGGTGGCGAGCGACGTCCGCAGATGTCGCCTTCGATTCGGCAATCAGGCTGTCGCCCACGTTCAATGGGGGGTCCGCTCTAGACCTACAAGACAGAGACTCAGGTTGTGATCCCTGAATGGACCCGCACGACCGCCGGAAAGCGGAATCAGTCACCGGTGGAGTCCGAACCAAGCCTCGACTTTCGTACCAGCGCCAGCATCAGACCCACACCGAGAGCGGCGCCTATCGCATTTGCCACCAGGTCGAGGGCGTTGTTGCCGTAGTCGCCCACGTTCACCTGAACGCTGCCTGCGATCGAGCCTATGTACTCGGCGATCTCGACCACTGCTCCCCCGCCCAGGGTCGCCAGGAACGCGAGCAGGACGAGGCCTCCAAAATGCGGACGGTCGCCGGCAAAGCGCTCCGTGGCTGCCCAGGCCACGAAGAACATGACAAAAGAGGCGGTGGCGTGGAAGAACTTGTCGTATCTCATCGAGCCGATGAATGGGGCCACATAGAGCGGCTGTCCATCGACCAGGAGCACGCCACCGAGCATGTTGCCCAGCCCGACAAGGGAGATCCCCCACAGCACCGGCACGGAGAATCTCGCCCAACGGTGGATCAAACCGAACACGACGAGGAGCAGGATGTTGATCCCCGTGTAGATGCCGGTCAGCGGGCTCTCCACCGCCGTCCCGTAGGCGAACAGAGCCACCGTGTAGGCCGCGGTGAAGAGGAGGACCCAGCGCACGACATCCAGGCTGGCAGCAGCCGGCGCCACGAGGCAAGCACTATTCCCCAAGGCTGCAAATATGCTGCCTCCGCTTTATCACCGCTTTAGGGGTGATCGGAAATCGTTGGAGCGCTTGTGCCCAAACCCGAAAGGAGACTGATCAACGTGGCCTCGAAGAAGTATCTGGCTGCCGCGGTGGCCGTTCTGGCCACTTTGGCGCTCGCACCTGTCGCTTCGGCCCAGACCGACGAGGCGACGACGGTCCCGGTCGCGAATCTCACCGTCACCACCCCGTATCCGTCGGTGGCCGTCGAGCCTGGCGACCAGGTGACGTTCGATCTCACCATCGCCGCACCCACGCAGACGCAGGTGACACTCACATCCGACGGTGTCCCGGACGGATGGACCGGGGCGTTCCGGGGAGGCGGCTTCGAAGTCGATTCCGTCACAGCCGGGCCCGGGCTGGAGCCGGACGTCACCTTCAACGTCTCGGTGCCACCCTCCGCCACCGAGGGCTCCTACGACCTGACCATCACTGCCGCCGGGGGCGGGGACACGGTCACGATCCCGCTCCAGATCCGAATCTCCGCGGACGCGGGCGGCGAGGTCACACTCACCCCGAACTTCCCTGGTCTGCGCACTCCGGCAGGGCAGGCAGTCACCTTCGACGTCGAGATCAACAACGGCACCCCTGCCGATCTCGAGTTCGAGGTGTCCGCCGCCGGACCGGCCGGTTGGGCCGTGACCGCCGAACTGTCGGGACAGGCCGCGGCATCGACCATCCTGGTCGAGGCCGGAGGCACCGAGACGGTGAACGTTGAAGTCACCCCGCCCTCGACCGCAGAAGCGGCCCAGTACCCGATCACGATGCAGGCCACCGCCGCAAACACCCAGGTGGAGACCGAGATGATCGTGGAGGTCACCGGTTCCTACAGCCTGGAGCTGACGACGTCGGATGAGAGGCTCAACGCCGAGGTCACCGTGGGCAGCTCCAACGATCTCCAGCTGCTTCTCACCAACTCGGGCACCGCACCGCTCGACGAGGTGATCGTCGGCGTGACCCCGCCGAGCGGATGGGAGGTGGCGTTCGACAATCAGACGGTGGCCATCGGTCCCGGTGAGACTGTCCCCGTCCTCGCCAGCATCACCCCGTCCGAGGATGCTGTGGCCGGGGACTACGTCATCACCTTCACTGCCACCCACGAACAGGCAACCGACCAGATCGAGGTGCGCACCACGGTGAATCCATCCGCCATCTGGGGATTCGTCGGGATCGCCGTGATCGCGCTCACACTCGCCGGGCTCGCCTGGGTGTTCCGCCGCTTCGGCCGACGCTGACATGGCCACCACCATCCACGCCAAGGCCCTGACCAAGACATACGGCGATCACACCGTGGTCAACAGGCTCAACCTCGACATCGAGGCGGGAGAGGTGTTCGGTCTGCTCGGCCCGAACGGGGCGGGCAAGACCACCACCATCCTCATGCTGTTGGGACTGGTCGAGCCGACCAAGGGGTCGATCGAGGTGCTGGGGTTGGATCCGCGATGGAACCCCCTCGAGGTGAAGCGGCGGGTGGGCTATCTGCCCGATGCCGTCGGCTTCTACGACGGCATGACCGGACGGCAGAACCTGAGGTTCACTGCCCGGCTCAACGGGCTGGACGACTACGAGCCGCTCATCGACTCGCTCCTCGAGACGGTCGGCCTGTCCGACGCAGGAGATCAGCGCGCCGGTGAGTACTCGCGAGGCATGAAGCAGCGCCTCGGTGTCGCCGACGCACTGGTCAAGGGCCCGTCCGTGCTCATCCTCGACGAGCCGACCACCGCAATCGACCCGGAAGGGGTCGTCGAGATGCTCGACTTGATCCAGAAGCTGGCCAAGGAGGAAGGCGTGACCGTCCTCCTCGCCAGCCATCTGCTCCACCAGGTTCAGACGGTGTGCGACCGGGTGGCGATCTTCGTCAAGGGCAAGGTGGTCGCCCAGGGGACGCCGTACGAGCTGGCTGCCGTTGAACAAGGCGGCCGAATCCACGTCGAGTTCCGCGTGGCGGGAGACCCGGCGGCGGCGCGGGCCAACCTCGAGACGTTGGGCACGGTCTCCGGAATCGCCCCGGGCCGGGCACCCGGGTCGTGGGTGGCCGAGCTCGATGCCAAGGACTTGGCGCCGACAGTGAGCGGGCTCGTATCGAAAGGCTCCCAGGTGATCGGGGTGCATCGCCTCGACGAGGACCTGGAGTCGATATACCGGCGCTACTTCGAGTCGAGAG
>JBFYOJ010000082.1:0-5372 GCA_041303885.1 Acidimicrobiia bacterium
ATCACTGAGCCTGGACGAGTACGGTCGTTCGATGGCTGCGTGGCCTGGTGATGGCTGGTGGCAGATCACAACGCCCACCAACCAGTATATCGAGAGTGATGAGGTCTGTGAGCCGCGAGGAACAGTCGAAATCAAGGGCAAGGGAGAGATGAGCACCTACCTCCTCCTCTCCGAGAACGCAACCGCCGGCATCGAAACTGACCCTCGCCATGACCTCTGTCCACAACCTCCAGGCGGCGCCGGCTGAGCGCCAGGTTCGACCAGGACATCATGCGACAGTGAGTTCTACGACGGCAGTCCGGTTACCTGTGCGAGGCGGCGCTTCGGGTTTGTCGCCCTCCCCGTCATAGAGTCCTGACCACCACCCGTTAGCCGACTCCCGACACCCACCATGTTCGACAGTCTCACCCAGCGCTTCGAAACCGTCTTCACCACCCTGCGGGGTAAAGGGCGGCTGTCCGAGAAGGACATCGACCAGGCGCTGCGCGAGGTCCGCCTCGCCTTGCTCGAGGCGGACGTCAACGTGCGGGTGGTCAAGCAGTTCCTGGCCCGGGTCAAGGAGAGGGCCGTTGGTGAGGACGTCTCCCGATCGCTGACACCCGGCCAGCAGGTGATCAAGATCGTTCACGACGAGCTGGTGGCCGTCCTCGGGACGGAGGCCGTCCCTCTGAAGCGAGCCGCACCGCCCCTCACCATCCTCATGGTCGGTCTTCAGGGCTCGGGCAAGACAACGACCGCCGGCAAGCTGGCCCTTCTCCTCAAGTCCCAGGGCAGGAGCCCGCTCCTCGTCGCCGCCGACCTGCAGCGCCCGGCCGCGATTGACCAGTTGGAGACCCTGGGCGGACGGATCGACGTTCCGGTGCTCATCGATCGCAAAGGCAAGCCGGCCCGTCTGGTGAAGACGGCGATGAAGGAGGCATCGCGGATGGGCCGCGACGTCGTCATCGTCGACACTGCGGGTCGTCTTCAGATCGACGACCAGCTGATGCGAGAGCTCGCCGACGTGAGGAAGGCAGCCGATCCCGACGAAGTGCTGCTCGTGGTCGACGCGATGACCGGTCAGGACGCGGTCAATGTCGCTTCGGGTTTCCAGGAGCAGATCGGACTGACTGGCGTCATCCTCTCCAAATTGGATGGAGATGCCCGGGGTGGAGCCGCCATCTCGGTGCGCGAGGTGACAGGCGCCCCTGTGAAGTTCGCCGGTGTCGGGGAGGGTCTCGGTGACCTCGAGCCCTTCTACCCGGATCGGATGGCATCGCGGATCCTGGGGATGGGCGACGTCATGACGCTGATCGAGAAGGCGGAGGCCACGTTCGACGAGGCCGAGGCGGAGAAGACGGCACGGAAGCTCCAGAAGGGCGACTTCACTCTCGAGGACTTCCTGGGCCAGTTCCAGGCGATGAAGCGAATGGGGCCTCTGAAGGACATCCTTGCTATGCTCCCGGGTTCCGGGTCGCTCATTCGCGAGGTGGATGTCGACGATCGCGATCTACGTCGGGTCGAGGCAATCATCCAGTCGATGACCCCAGAGGAGCGCCGGAACCCAAGGATCATCGGCGGCAGCCGAAAGCGCCGAATCGCGTCCGGCTCGGGCACCCGGCCCCAGGACGTGAATCGGCTGCTGAAGCAGTTCGCCGAGGCCCAGAAGATGATGAAAGCGCTGGCCGGAGGCAGAGGGGCACCCTCACTGCAGGGCCTCCTCTCGGCGCAGCGAACCAAGAGGTGAACCGATGGCCGTGAAGATGAGATTGATCAGGATGGGCAAAAAGAAATCGCCCTCGTACCGCGTCGTGGTGATGGACGGCAGGTCGCCACGCGATGGGCGATACATCGAGCAGATCGGCCGTTACGACCCACAGCAAGACCCGTCCCTGGTCGAGATCGACAACGAGAAGGCCACGGCATGGCTTTCCAAGGGGGCCCAACCCACCGAAGCAGTGGAGAAGTTGCTCAACATCTCCGGAGCGATGAACACCATGAAGGTCCGCACCGGCCAGATCCACACCGTGGGTGCGAAGCCGGCGCAAGCGCCAGCCCCTGCCGCAGCCGCCGCGACCGAGCCCGAGACCGCCGAGGCTGCCGTCGAAGCCGCCTCTGAGGAGGAGTGATGGCCAAGGGCGAAATCGTGGAGCGTGTCGTCACCTATGTGGTCAAGAGCATCGTCGAGGAGCCGGACGAGGTCTCGGTGACGATGGTGGAGCAAGGCCCGGACGAGGTCATCGCCGAGGTCCGCACCGCGAAGCGGGACATGGGCCGGGTCATAGGCCGGCGTGGCCGTGTGGCCAAGGCAATACGCGCCGCCGCCGGTGCCGCCGGCGACGAAGAGGGCATCAGCGCTGGCGTCGAATTCCTCGACTGACCCCGACCGGTTCGTGGTCGGCCGGCTCGGCCGGCCCCATGGCCTGGACGGGTTCCTCGGCCTCTACATAGACGAGGACGACGCGGCATCGGTCGAGCCCGGAGCCACCGTGTTCCTGGGAGACGAACCGCACCTCGTTCGTGCGCTCCGCAGGGCGGACCGCGGGTATCAGGTTGCCTTCGAGGACGTGTTCGATCGACCGACAGCCGAGTTGCTCCGAGGCCTCGATGTGTCGGTCGAGTCCCGTAGGGAGCTGGGAGACGGGGAGTACTGGCCAGGTGACCTGGTGGGGCTGAACGTCTACGACCAGGAGGGCGCCTCGCTCGGAACCGTTGCCGATGTCCTTTTCGGGGCAGCCCAGGAGCGGCTCCTGGTCGAGGCGGGCGATGGCTCGAGATTCGAGGTCCCGTTCGTCCACGACCTGGTGCCCGTTGTAGATCTGGCCGGCGGCCGCATCGAGATCGTGTCCATTCCCGGTCTCACCGAACCGTCAGGCTGAGATTCGCGCCAACCGGTTGACCGTCATCGGGGCGCATCTCACCGACGAACAGGTTGACCTGGCCGGTGGGCAGGGTGATCGAAGCGCGGAACTCGCCCCAGGTCTCCACCCAGTCGGCGGCAGTGGCGCTGGTCTCGGCCACAACCGAGTCGGCGACCGTCGCCCTCACCAGCACGTTGCCCTCGAATGTGCGGACATACCCGGACACATCCGCTTCTGCACTGGTCTCGATTCCGATGCTCGGGCTCACCACGACCACGTCTTCGGTCACCGCCGCCGGCGCGGCAACGAGAGGGTCGGTCCCGGCTTGCAGTTCCAGGCTCATTCGAGCAGGGGAGTTGGAGATGGCGACCCTGGCCAGGGCTGGGCCGGACAGGTGAATGTCGATGAACATCCCGCCCTCGAGGGCGCGTACGACGAACAGGCGATCGACCAGAGGCGTCTCGACCAATTGATCTGTGACCACCGTCGAGGCAACGTCCATCCAGATCCTCAGGATCTGGCGTGTCTCCAGAAAGTCGACCACGACCGTGGGGGGCGTCGTCGCCGGAGCGCCCTCGGTGGTCTCGAAGTCGATGCCGAAGCGCTCACATCCATCATCGACCTGCCATGAGATGAGCCCCAGGCTTCGGGTGTCAGATGTCGGCTGATCGAGGCGAGTGACCCGGCCATGGTCGACGAATGCCGGATCGGCTGGGCATCCGACAACGGGTTGTGCCTCGGTTGTGCCGGCTGCCAACGAGGTGGCGGTCGTTGTCGTCCCGATTGTCGTGGTGACGGTCGTCGTGCTCGTTGGGGCATTGGATGCGATCCCGCAGGAAGCGACGAGGGCGATCAGGAGCAGTGCCGGTGGCCGCATGTTCGGGAGGCTACGGGTGGCCATTACATTTGAGCGAACAATCAAGATTCCGTCGATCGAATGACACTGGAGATTGCCATGTCGCAAGCCGTTATCGTTGCCACATCCCGTTCACCGATCGGACGCGCCTACAAGGGCTCTTTGATCGATGTGCGCGCCGACGACCTGGCGGCTTTTGCCATCAATGCTCTCATGGAGAAGGTGCCGCAGGTCGATCGTGCCTCGGTGTGCGATGTGATGGTTGGCTGTGGCCTCACCCATCACGAGCAGGGGTTCAACCTGGCCCGCCCCGCTTCTCTGCTCGCCGGGATGCCCGAGAGTGTCCCCGCCACCACGGTGAACCGTTTCTGCGCTTCCTCGTTGCAGACGATTCGAATGGCGTTTCACGCCATCGAGCGGGGTGAGGGTGACACCTACGTGGCCGCCGGCACGGAATCGGTGTCGCGGACCTACGGCAGGGCCTTCGAAAGTGAGGACCTCAACCCCCGCTTCACCGAGCCGGGCCGGGACGACTTCATCGACAATGTCTACATCCCGATGGGCAACACCGCCGAGAATGTCGCCGCCCGACACGGGATCAGCCGGGAGCGCATGGACGAGTTCGCCAAGAGGTCCCAGGACCTCGCGGTGGAGGCCCAGAAGAACGGCTTCTTCGACAGGGAGGTCACCCCGATCGAGGTTCCCGACGGCCGCACCATCGTCGCCGACGACGGGCCCCGTCCCGACACGACTTTGGAGAAGCTGGCCACTCTCCCCCCGGCTTTTCAGGCGGACGGGGCGGTCACCGCAGGCAACTCCTGCCCGCTCAACGATGGGGCCGCCGCAGTGCTCGTCATGTCCGATGTCCGGGCCGCCGAGCTGGGCTTGCAGCCTCTCGCCCGGATCATTGCCTCCTCGGTGGTCGGCCTCGAGCCGGAGTACATGGGGATGGGACCGGTGGGCGCGGTGCGAGCCGTGCTCGGGCAAACGGGGATGAGCCTGTCCGACGTCGACGTCGTCGAGATCAACGAGGCATTCGCCGCCCAGGTGCTGGCCTGCGTCGACGAGTTGGGGATCGACATGGACCGGCTCAACCCGCACGGCGGCGCCATTGCCCTCGGCCATCCGTTCGGGATGACCGGCGCCCGGATCATGGGGACGCTGATCAACGATCTCCAGACCCTCGACAAGAGCATCGGCCTGGAGACCATGTGCGTCGGCGGTGGTCAGGGAATGGCGATGCTCGTCGAACGGGTCTCATAGCCTCCCTCCCTGCTGACTTTCGCCCCTAGCTCGGGCTCGGTCGGGCGCATCATGATCGGCCAGGAGGTTCGAGAATGACTGTCGAGACCTTGGCTGCGGCGATCCCGCGGCCGATGACACCCGGTCCGGAGCACGATGCGCTGCGCCGATTCCATCGGGACGGGAGATGGGAAGGTGTGATCCACGCCGGTGGCATGGGGCCCGGCACGCCGGCCCAGACCGCCGTGGGCACCGCCCGGCACCAGTGGATCCAAGATGGCCGCTGGGTGGTCGGGGAGTATGCCCAGGACCAGTTTCTCGAAGATGGGACATTCCTCTTCAAGTGGGAGCTGCACTGGGTGTGCGGCTTTGACCCCGCCACCGGCGAGTATCGGGCGACCATCGCCGACAACTACGGGCGCGCCGGGATCATG
>JBFYOJ010000083.1:0-4230 GCA_041303885.1 Acidimicrobiia bacterium
TCCCCCAGACCCGGGCGGCGGTGGCGGTGTGGATGTCTGAACCCGCCCTGAACGCCTCGACCAGGAAGGGGTCGCGACTCATGTGGGCCAGCACACGCAATTCGATCTGCGAGTAGTCGGCCACCAAGAACTCCGCTCCCTCCCCGGCGATGAACGCCCGGCGGATCGTCCTGCCCGATTCGGACCGCACCGGGATGTTCTGCAGGTTGGGCCGGTCCGACGACAGCCTGCCGGTGGTCGCCGCCATCTGGTTGAACCGGGTACGGATTCGGCCGTCAGGCTCGACCAGGGGCAGATACCCGTCGACATAGGTGCTTCGCAGCTTCTCCAACTCCCGGTACTCGAGCAGGGCATCCACCAGCGGATGGTCCATCTTCTTCAACACCGAGGCATCGGTCGACGGCTTTCCGGTGGAGGTCTTCTTGATCACCGGGAGCCCGAGCTTGTCGAAGAGGATCGCTCGAAGTTGATCCGTGGAGTTCACATTGAACGGCTCCCCGGCCAGCTCCTGGATCTTCCCATCGAGAGCTGACAGCTTCTCGCGAAGCTCGGCGCCCATGCCCTCGAGATAGGCACGATCCACCCCGATACCAGCGTGCTCCATCCGGGCGAGGACCGGGATGAGGGGCAGTTCGAATTGCTCGAAAAGCTCGACTTCCTCCCGATCGGCAAGCTCAGTGCGCATCACTTCCACCAGACGTCTCACTGCCTCGATCCTGCGTCCTTCGACTTCGAGGTCCGGGCCCGTGGCGAAGGGGAGCATCCCGGCGCTCGCCTCCGCCTCGTCCGGGGAGACGAGCTCCAGACCGAGCAGACGCCCGGCCAGCTCCGCGAGGTCATAGGTCCGCTGCGACGGGTTGACGATGTAGGCGGCGAGTGCCGTGTCCATCTCCAGACGGGCCACATCACGACCCAGATCGAGCAATGCCCGCACCAGGTCCTTGACGTCATGACCGGCGAGGGCCGCATCGCCGCTCTCCAGTACCTCCAGGACCGAGCCGGCGGCATCGAAGGGGACGACCGCTGCATGCCCCTGGTCCGTCGAGATGGATAGGCCGAACGGCTCTCCCCCGTCGGTGACGAGAGCGGCGATCAGCACATCGGTCTTCGAGATGTCTTCGACCTGATCTGCTCCCGTTACCAGACGCGCTTCGACCTCCACCATCTCAGACACGGGGACGGTGGAGGGAAGGGCTTGCTCCAGATCTCCCCACATCGAGTGGAACTCCAAACTGTCGAAGAGATCCTTGACCTGAATCCGGTCCCACTCACGGGTGCGCAACTCTTCGACATCGACCCCAAGGTCGAGATCGTCGACGAGCCTCATCAGCTCCCGGTTGAGGAACACCTGCTCCCGATGCTCAGACAGGTTGTCCCGCAGCTTCGGGGTCTGCTCGGCCACAGACAGATAGAGATTGTCCAGGTCGCCGTATTCGGCGACGAGACGCGATGCCGTCTTCTCCCCCACCCCGGGCACTCCGGGCAGGTTGTCGGAGGTATCGCCGCGCAGGGCCGCGTAGTCGACGTACTGATCGGGGCTGATTCCGTAGCGCTCTTCCACCCATCCCTCGTCGGCCAGGACGATGTCGCTGATACCGCGTCGGGTGTAGACCACCTTGACCGGGCCCTCGATCAGCTGGAAGGCGTCCCGGTCCCCGGTGACGATCAGCACGTCCCACCCCTGGCTCACGGCCTTCCTGGCCAGGGTGGCGATCAGATCGTCGGCCTCGTAACCCTCGAGACGGAGTTGGGTGACATGCAGGGTCTGGAGCACCTCGTCCATGAGAGGCAGCTGGCTCCGAAAATGATCAGGAGCCTTCTCCCGCTGCGCCTTGTACTCGGGATAGGACTCGGTGCGGAACGTCTGTCGGGAGACGTCCCAGGCAACGGCGATGCCGTCGGGGTGGTAGTCCTTCAAGAGCCGGATCAGCATCCGGGTGAACCCGAAGACCGCGTTTGTGACCTGCCCGCTCTTGGTCGCCAGGTCCTCGGGGAGGGCATAGAACGCCCGATATGCGATCGAATTGCCGTCGATCAGGGCGAGGGTGGGCACAGCCTGACGGTAGCCGGGTGACCGATCACTCGGGCAGCCTGGTCAGCAGCTGATCCCGCTTCTCGACCAGATTGCCGCGACGGGCGCGAAGACCGCCCAATGTCTTCTCGAATCGGCCGACATCATTCGAAGTCAGCTCGGCCTCCTCTCGATCGATGTAGTTGCCCACGGCCGCGTCCCGCTGCGCGTCGTCGTTGATGGAACGGTGATGACCCAACTCTGCCTGGACCAGGCGGATCTCCTGGTCGAGCGAGTCGATCTTGTCGTTCAATCGGAAGATGCGGCGATGGAGACGATCCACGATTGTCCCGAGACTATCCCGGCATTGGCCTTTACCCTCGCTCGATTCTTAGACTTGCCGTGCCTGCCGGAGTGGTGAAATTTGGTATACACGATGGACTCAAAATCCATTGCTCGCAAGGGCGTGCGGGTTCGAGTCCCGCCTCCGGCACCGACATCGGGGAGCCCCGTTGCCTGTCAATTCCCAGGGACCGCCTCCGCCAACGCCGCCACTCCCCCCGCCCTAACCACATCCCCCGCCTCCACTTCTCGTTTGAGAAGTGCCAGCCCGACAAGACCTGCCGCCGAGGTCAAGGTGCCCACCCGGTCGCCATCTTTGACGATCGCGGTCCCGACGACTGGACCGAGATCCTGGAAACGGAGGATGCGGAGATGGTGATTGACCCTTCCCCCCCGACTGTCGAGCCGAGCCACCAGCTCCTGACCGAGGAAGCAGCCCTTGGTGAACGAGATCGTCTCGGGGACCAACCCGGTCTCCTGGGGGATCGTGGAATCGGTGACGTCCACCCCGGCCAGTGGCTCCCCCGCCTCGATCCGAGCCATGGTGTATTCCGTCTCCGACATGGTGGGCGCCACCGGCACCCAGCCGACCCGGAGCACCCGGGTCAGCCCGGGCCACGACACATCGGCGGACAGACCGTCTTCGGTCTCCACCCACCGGCCCGGGACGTGGTCGTCGCCCGCGACCAGTGCGATCGGTCTCTCCTCCCTGGAGATCTCGACCTGCACCCGGATCCGGTAACGACCCAGCCGTGCGATCAGATCGTCGCCGCGGCCGTCCTCCGTGACCAGGCCCACGCGTCCCTCATCACGGAGGGCCCACAGGATGAAGTCGATCCTCCCCTGAGCGGTGAGCAACAGCGAGCGCCGAACCTCTCCCTGCTGGGCAGTCCCGATCTCCTGGCTGATCAGGTCGTTGAGGAACCGGACCGCGTCATGTCCGGAGAACCAGACGAGCTCGGGGACGATCGGGGCGAGAGAAGGCCTCACACCGAGGCCAGATCATCGAGGAAAGGGATGGAGAGGAACAGATCCGAGAACCAGGCGGAGATGGTGCTCAGGTTCCCCGTCAGCATGATCACACCGAATCCTGCCAGGAGGACCCCGGATACGATGTTGATCGTCCTCAGGTAGGGCTTGACCCGCCCGAACACCTTGAACAGGCCGAGACCGGCGAGCAGGAAAGGCACGCCGAGACCGAGCGAATAGGCGATGAGCAGCACGATCCCCTTCCCGACACTGTCCTGGGTGGCCGCCGTGGCGAGGATCACGGTCAGCACCGGGCCGATGCACGGGGTCCAGCCGAAGGCGAAAGCCGCTCCCATGACCGGGGGGGCCCACTTGCCGAGGCGGGAGGGACGCACCTCTACCCGGCGGTCCTGGTTGAAGGCCGAAAGCAACCCTCGATTGGACACTGCCATCGCAACCATGAGAACCCCGAAGGCGACGATGATCAGTCCGGCAATCCTGGTGAGTGTGCCCAGGTTCTGGGCGAGGAACTGACCCAGCCCGCTGGCTGCTGCGCCGAGGGCAGCGAACACCAGGGTGAACCCGCCGATGAACATGGCGATAACCCGCAGCATCCGCCCGGTCGAGACCTCACCAGCCTCGAGCTGGCTCGCCGAATACCCGGACATCATGGCGAGATACCCGGGAAGCAGAGGGAGGACACACGGGGAGACGAACGAGATCACCCCCGCCCCGAAGGCGATGACGATCTGGAGGATGTAAGCGGCGGAGTCGACGTTCTCGAACACTTTGATTTCCGGCCAATCGGCCTCAGTCACGGATGATCGCACGCACGTCGCTCTACCCTCGACTCGTGCCCTCCTGGATGCGACGTGTGCTCGACCCGTTGCTGCCGGTGGACAGATTCA
>JBFYOJ010000084.1:0-3536 GCA_041303885.1 Acidimicrobiia bacterium
GTCACCTGGGTCTCGCCCCGGTGGATGGCGAGCAGCGAGAGCCCATAGGTCTTGCGCATCCAGATATCCCGGGCGGTCCTACCGATGAGATTGGAGCCCGGTGGGATGACGATCTCGGCGATGCCTGCCTTGGTGCTGGAGAGGACCTCGGTGAAGGTCTCCAACTCGGGCTTGAGGGCGAGTGCGTTGGCCTTCGCGAATTGCTCCACCTGCTCGGGCTGGCCGACCACCGCCAGGGTGTTGCCCGGCTCGACGCCAAGGGTGCGATCAACCCCGTCGGCCCCGAGTCTGGGGCCGTCACCCTTGTCTACCGCCACCACGCGCACATGCCACTCGCGCTCCAGGGTGTCCACGCTGGTGCCGACCAGTGGGCTCTGGGGGGAGACACGAAGCTCGCTGACCCCCACGCAGCTGATCCCGTAGGTTCGGGAGAAATAGTCCAGGGTGCTGCCGGCCTCGATGTGCTCGTCGGTCTTGCTCGCGGGCAGCACGACCCGGCCGGCCAGGACGAAATAGACGATGCCGGTGACCAGGAGCGCGATGCCCACCGGGGTCACGTCGAAGAGTGAGAAGGTCTCCATGGGGGCAGTCCCCGCGGGGAGCGCCTTGTTGGAGGTGAGGATGAGGTCGTTCAGGAGGATCAGTGGGCTCGATCCCACCATGGTGATGGTGCCGCCCAGGATGGCGCAGAATCCCATGGGCATCAGGAGCCTGGACATGGGTAGTCCGGTGCGGGCGGAGATGCGACTCACCACCGGCAGGAAGAGCGCCGCGGCACCCACGTTCAGCATGAAGCTGGAGATCACGCCCACGGTACCGGAGATCATAGGGATGACCCTGGACTCGGTGGTGCCGCCCATGCGCATGATGAACCCGGCTACCTGGGACATGATCCCGGTGCGGTCGAGTCCGGCGCCGATGATCATGACGGCGATGATGGAGATCACCGCGTTACTGGAGAACCCGTCGAAGAGGTGGGCGGTGGGCACCAGGCCCTGCTCCAAGCCCATCCAGGGGGCCAGGAGACTGGTGAGTCCAAGGAGCACCATGACGGTGATCGCGGCCACGTCCACGCTCACCACCTCGAAGGCGAAGAGGAACATGGTCAGCAGCAGGAAGGCCATCACCCAGGCGATCTCGACGCTCGGGACCACCCCGGCCAGATAGGTGGCCGCCAGTGCAAAGATGGCGGCGGCGATGCCGGTCTTGGCGAAGCGTCGGACGGCGTCGAACAGCATGGGGCACCCCTGGGTCTCGCTCGACTCGGATCTCGGTATGGATGAAGGCGGGGGCCATCATACATAAACAAGCCCTAATGCCCCCGGCGGATCCGCATCGCGGGTGCCGCGGTTAGGCGTTGTCATGATTCGGCTTCGCAGTCGCCACGTCCGCGCTGGGACTTATGTCGTCACCCTCAGGCTAGGTGCCCAGATGAACGCAGATTCACGCAAATCATCCGCTCGGGACCATCCCTACGCTCCGATTGCCCCTGTCCAGCCAGCCCCGAAGGGCCGTCGCGGTCGGCAGGTCCCCGCCCGTCTCGGCGATGAGCGAGAGGTCGTGCTCGATGGCGAGCACGGTGTGTCGGGCGTCCACCAGTCGATGTAGGACCCAGACCAATTGCTTCACGTCGGCCATGTGCAGCCCGACCGTGGGCTCATCCAGCCCATAGAGCGTGGGCCGTGGGCTGTTGCCGTCGAGGCTCGGATACGCCTTGGCCAGCTCGGTCACCAGCTTGATCCTCTGGGCCTCAGCGCCCGAGTGTGTCGGGCTCGACTGACCCAGATTGAGATAGCCGAGGCCCACGTCCTGGAGCAGGGTGAGGGGGTGATGGATGGCTGGATGGGCGCCGAATCGCTCCACCGCCTCGTCCACCGGGAGCGCCAGGACCTGCCCGATATCGAGCCCGAGGTAACGCACCTCCCGGGTCTCCCGGTCGAATCCGGTCCCGCCGCAGGTCTTGCAGGGCATGCGCACATCCGGCAGGAAGCTCATCTCCAGTCGCTGGACCCCCTGGCCCTCGCAGACCGGGCAGCGCCCCCCGTGCGTATTGAATGAGAAGCGGGCCGGTCCGAACCCCTGGATCCGTGCCTCTGTGGTGGCGGCGAAGAGCTTGCGGATCCGATCCCAGACGCCGACAGAGGTGGCCGGGCAGGACCTCGGGGTCTTGCCGATGGGGGTCTGGTCCACCGCCAGGACCCGGGTGAGCCCACGCCAGCCGATCGATCCCTTACAGCCCTTGAGCGCCGACCTGGGGGTCCCGCTCGCCGGCTGCTCCGCTGGGAGCAACCCTTCGAGGCTCGCCACCAGCACATCCCGCACCAGGGTGGACTTGCCCGAGCCCGAGGCCCCGATGACACAGGTAAACCGCCCCAGGGGTATCCGTGCCGTCAGGTCATTGAGATTGTTGAGCCGGGCACCCCGGACCACCAACCAGTCCCCCGCGTCTTCTGGCGCGGGTCTCGCGGGGCTGATGCGCCCGGACACCCTCGCCAGGAATCGGCCGGTGGGTGAATCCGGGTTGTCCATGAGTTCCTCGGCACTCCCCTGGGCGACGATCCGCCCGCCCCGGGTGCCGGCGCTAGGATCCAAATCGATGACGTGCTCGGCCCCACGGATGGTCTCCTCGTCGCGCTCCACCACCACGATGGTGCTCCCCCCACATTCCAGCCGACCCAGGGTATCGAGGAGCAGCCCGTTGTCCCTGGGGTGAGGCCCGATGCTTGGCTTGTCGAGCACATAGCAGACCCCCTGTCAGGCTCGATCCGACAGCCAGGCCGCCGCCTGATCCGCCCTGAGTGCCGAGAGCTCGGCGATGGATCGACACCGGAAACGGACCCAGAGTGCATCCTCCCTGAGCCTGGCCCCATGACAAGTCCCGCAGGTCTCGTGACCGGTCTCTGACGCCTTGAGCCTTTCATCCTCCTGCCCGGTCTGCTCCTCGTCGAATTCGGAGATCCCAGGGACAGATCGGGGCCAGACCACGGAATCGCGAGCGTTGTTTCCGTCTCGACAGTCCTGTCGTCCGTGATGACCGGTTTCCGTTGCTGAGCGGCCACACTGCGCGACACAGCGAGTGTCAGCTCCGGGTCGGTGACCGCCCGTTCTCGGACACCTCGGGCCGAGTGCCCAATCGACGATGGCTGACCGGCCAGGCGAGGTCCCCAAGCATAGTTCTGTTCGCGACGGTCAAGGGACGTTAAGCGGCCGCCCGACAGATCGAAGTATTTGACCTTGTCCCCTTATCTCTTGAGTAGCTACCTCAGTCCGGCGCGGTCGTGGCCGGCGATCCACACCGAGCAGGTCCGCCGCCGGGTGGCGCGCCGGTTCGCCCACCGTGGGCTACTCGATCCCGACGACGCCCGCGCCATGTTCGCCTGGGAGCATAGTGGCTTTTCGCTCGACGCATCGGTGTGGATCGCCGGCCACGACCGCGCCGGACTGAGGTAGCTACTCAAGAGATAAGTCAGTTATAAAAAAGGGGACAAGGTCAAATACTTCGATCTGTCGGGCGGCCGCTTAACGTCCCTTGACCG
>JBFYOJ010000085.1:0-3663 GCA_041303885.1 Acidimicrobiia bacterium
CCTGATCAGGACCTTGCCCGACTCGTGCGAGGCGGTGGCCTCGAAGGCGGACTCGAACTCGTCCACCTCGAAGCGGTGAGTGATCACCGGCGAGACGTCGACACCGGATTGGATGAGGACGTTCATCTTGTACCAGGTCTCGAACATCTCCCGCCCGTAGATCCCCTTCAGATTGAGCATGTTGAAGATCACGATGCTCCAGTCGATCGGGAACGGGTCGGCCGGTATGCCGAGGATCGCGACGTTGGCTCCGTGAATCGTGTTCTGCAGGATGTCCTCCATGGCCGAAGGGCTGCCCGACATCTCCAACGCCACGTCGAAGCCCTCGGCCATCCCCAGTTCCAGCTGGATGTCGTGAAGGTCCTCTGTCCTGATGTCGACGGCGCGGGTCGCGCCCATTCTCTTGGCCAGGTCCAGCCTGAAGGGGTTGACATCGGTGATGACGACGTTGCGGGCCCCGGCGTGGACCGCCACGGCGGAAGCCATCAGGCCGATCGGACCGGCACCGGTGATCAAGACGTCCTCACCAAGAACCGGGAACTCGAGGGCTGTGTGCACGGCATTCCCGAACGGGTCGAACAGCGCAGCGATCTCCGGGTCCAACCCCTCATGGTGCCGCCAGATATTCGACTTGGGGACGAGCACGAAATCAGCGAAGGCACCAGGCAGGTTCACCCCGATGCCGTGAGCGTCCTGGCACAGATGCCTGCGCCCGGCCAGACAGTTGCGGCAGCGATTGCAAACCACGTGGCCTTCTGCCCCGACCAGCTCGCCGATCTCGAACCCGGCGACATTCGGCCCCAGGGCGACGATCTCACCCGAGAACTCGTGGCCCACGGTCATGGGGGCCGGGATGGTGACCCTCGCCCAGTCATCCCAGTTGAAGATGTGGACGTCGGTCCCGCAGATGCCGGTGGTGAAGACCCGGATCAGGACGTCATCGGGGCCGGGCTCGGGCACCGGGACATCCTCGAGACGCAGACCGACTTCGTCGGCGTGTTTGACCAGTGCTCTCATACTCAGGACCAGACCGGGTTCAGATCGGCGCCGGCGGCGGCGTAGGCGGGAGCGATGGTGTCCTCCCACAGTTCGGCCTTGACCTCCCACGGGCAGAAGGCGGCATCGAGGCTCCTCCAGGCAACACGGGCCAGGTCGTCGATTTCGAAGCCGTGGTAGTTGCGGACGAAGTCGAGCTCCTGCGACATCGAAGTCGAGCTCATCAGGCGGTTGTCGGTGCTCAAGGTCACGTTGAAACCTGCACGATAAAGCAGGCCGACCGGATGCTGGTCCGGCTCGAGTCGATTCGTGGCCAGATTGGACGACGGGCACATCTCGAGCGGGAGGCGGCGGGCTCTCACCCGGGTCGCCACCGGACCCAGAGAAGTGATCTCGCCATCGTGGACCTCGCAGTCACGGATCAGCTCCACTCCTTGCCCGATCCGCTCTGCCCCGCATCGATCCATGGCTGAGGCGATGTAGGCGACGCCATGTCGTCCCCCGGACTCGCCGGCATGAATGGTCAGGCGCAGCCCGCCACCACGAGCCATTCGAAAGGCGGCAAGATGGCTCTCCGGGGGGAAGCCGGCCTCGGGACCGGCAATGTCGAAGCCGACCACCCCGAGATGACGATGCTCCAAAGCGAGAAGCGCCAAGGCCTCGCTGTCGTGTACGTGACGCAGAGCGGCGACGATCAGACCCCATCGGATGCCGGTTTCCGCCTCACCGAGACGCATCCCGGAGGAGATGGCCGCGATGACGCGAGCCGGATCCAACCCCTGATCTGTGTGGAGAGGAGGGGAGAAACGGATCTCGGCGTAGACAACGGCGTCGGCGGCAAGATCGAGCGCTGCCTCATAAGCGACCCGTTCCAGCGAAGCGGCATCCTGCATCACCCCGATGGTGTGCGGGAACGAATCGAGATAAGTCTCCAGCGACCCGGAATCTCTCTGATCGAACCAGACACCCAGGTCCGAGGGGTTGCCGGCAGGGAGGTCGGTGTACCCGGTGGATTCGGCCAATTCGAGGATTGTCTGTGGCCGCAGCCCGCCGTCGAGATGGTCGTGGAGGAGCACGGTCGGAAGACCCATTGCGACACGCTAGTCCCGCGACAATGCACCTCCGCTACCCGTCCTCAGTGCGACGCAGGCTCACTGGCTGTGGCACGATGCAGCCCGTGAGCGAGCATCTCGGAGGCCGCCTGCTGGTGGCGACACCCCTCCTCGTCGACCCGAATTTCTGGCGGTCGGTGATCCTCTTGCTCCAGCACGACGAGGAGGAGGGCGCGATCGGCGTGGTATTGAACCGACCCACGATGGAGCGGGTCGACACCCACATCCCGGTGTGGGGGCCCGTGGCCGCCGAGCCCGGCATCGTCCATTTCGGTGGCCCGGTCCAGCCCGAGGTCGCCATCGGCCTTGCCACCGGTCAGGCCGGTGAGCCGACCTCTGTGCCCGGACTTTCCATCGTCGACCTCGAGTTGTCTCCCACCCCAGAGCTCGGGGCCGTCCGCATCTACTCCGGATACGCCGGGTGGGGCGCCGGCCAGTTGGAGGCAGAGATCGTCGAGGGCTCCTGGTACGTCGTTCCGGCCGCTCCCGACGACCCGTTCGACCGGCCCGAGGGTCAATGGGCCCGTGTCCTGCGCCGCCAGCACGGCTATCTCGCCCTGGTGTCCACCTTCCCCGACGATGTCGACCTCAATTGAAGCCGGGCCTTCGCGGCCGACGCACCTACGCTGACCTGCTGTGACCACCACGGCCCCAAGGCTCCGCCCGAGTCTGAAACGGAAGGCTCCCGGTCTCCTGGTCGAACGCGACCTTCGCGAGAGAGGCGTCGACGTGATCGTCGGGATGGACGAGGTTGGGCGAGGATCGTGGGCCGGCCCATTGACCGTCGGGGCCGCCGTAGTGCCTCTCAACCGCAGGGTGTACAAGATCCGGGACTCCAAGATGCTCACCGAGGACGAGCGCGAGGCCCTTTTCGACCGGATTGCCGACTGGTGCGAGTCGTGGTCGGTTGGGCATGCGAGCGCCGAGGAGTGTGATGAACTCGGCATGTCCGACGCCCAGAGGCTGGCGGCGAGAAGGGCGTTGGACGGTCTCGCCATCGCGCCCGACCACGTGCTGGTCGATGGCAACTGGGACTTCGTCGGGGGAGCTTCCAAGATCGTCCGTGGCGACCGGACCTCGCTCTCCATCGCGGCCGCATCCATCCTTGCCAAGGTGAGCAGGGACAGGATCATGCGCGGAATGGCCGAACACCATCCCGGATACAACTTCGAAGCCAACAAGGGCTACCCATGCCCCATCCACAAGGCGGCGCTCCAGGCATGGGGGCCATCGGCGATTCATCGACGTTCCTGGGTGTTCATGGACCACCTGATGTGGAGCGGCTTGGAGCGGTATCACCGGCCCGACGACCAGTTGGCGCTTCCTTTCGACAGCTAGGCGAGGATCATCTGCACCGCCCGTAGGCCGATCATCGTCGACAGCTGCGGTACCTTGCCCGCATGCTGCTAACCGACTCGGACCGCGCGATGCTGCACGGGGACCAGGGCGAGGCGGTGCGCACTGCCATGGAGCTCCTCGTCGCGACCGGGGAAGCCGAAGGAGCCGGAGAGCTCCTCGACATCACCGGCGCCCACATCGACGGCTGCCTCTACCA
>JBFYOJ010000086.1:0-4955 GCA_041303885.1 Acidimicrobiia bacterium
GTCACCGAGATGGCGCGGGTGAATGCCGACCTGGGGTTCAACGGGTTCGAGGTGAACGCCGATGTCAAGGGTGGTGACCTCGATGACCGCCGATTCGACCCGATCTGGGCCAAGGCCGAGGAGCTGGAGATGCTGGTGATCCTCCACCCCCATGGCTGGACCGAGCCGCGGCGGATGGACGACTACTACCTGATCAATGTGGTCTGCATGCCCCTTGCCTCCACCGTGGCCGTCTCACGGATGATCCTCGGCGGGGTCTGGGAGCGATTCCCGAAGCTGAGGATGCTCGTGGTGCACGGCGGCGGCTACCTGCCTTTCTACTTCGCCCGGACCGACCACGCCTTCAAGGTGCGGCCCGAGGCCAGAAAGCACATATCCCGCCCTCCCAGCGAGTACCTGCACAAGCTGTACTTCGACACCACCGTGTTCGCCCCCTCGGCGGTGGAGTACCTGGTGGGCGAGTTCGGCGCCGACCGAGTGCTGATGGGGACCGACTACCCATTCGACATGGGCCCCACCGATCCCCTCGGCTTCCTCGCAGGCGCCCGCCTCACCCAGGAGGAGCATGCCCTGATCGTGGGAGGCAACGCAGCGAGGCTGCTGCGCCTCTAGTCGTCCCCCAACACCTCGATCACGGCGGAAATGTCACTCGAGCCCCATCCCCGCGCCTGGGCCGCGAACAGGAAGGCGGCAGCCGCCCCTCCGACGCTCCCGGCGGAGCGACGCGAGTCGGCGAGACGCAGGTCCTTCGCCATCAGGTCGACGGTGAACAGAGGGCTGTGGTCACGACGCGCCATCGGCCCGGCCTTGTAGTCGAGCAGCTTTGGCACCGCCCCCTGACGGAGGAGGTCGATGCACGCCCCGGTGTCGAGACCTGCGTCCTCCATCTCCAGGATGGCTTCCGCGATGGCGACCACATGGGCATTGAGCAGTCGGTTGGTGATCAACTTCATCTCCAGCCCCGCACCGTTGGGACCGAGGTATTGAACCGACGAGCTGAAGGCCTCCAGGTAGGGGCGGGCGCGATCGACAGCGTCGGGATCACCACCAACCATCGCGGCCAGAGTCCCCGCCACGGCGTGAACCGAGGTCCCGCTGACCGGGCAGTCGAGGAATTGGTGACCGTGCTCCCGGGCCGAGGCCGCGATTCGTCGCGACGTCTCGACATCGATGGTCGACATGTCCAGACAGAGCGCCCCGGGGTCCAGCCGATCGAACAGCCCACCGAGATATACCTCCTCTACCTCGGGCCCGTCTGGGAGCGAGCTGAATACGACCGGGGCCCGGAGGTCCTCCGCCCCACCGAGTACATCGACGCCCGCCTGCCGGGCGGCATCCTGAGCCGCCGGCGATGGGTCGACGCCCAACACGTGGTGGCCTGCCTCGACCAGATGTCCGGCCATCGGGACACCCATCCTCCCCAGCCCGAAGAACCCGATCGTCGTCATGACCGCCTGCCTCTCATCTCTGACTCCTCTCCAGCGCGTCCCACACCCACATGGTGGCGGCGCGTATGCCCGGATGCGCCGGGGAGATCCCGACACGGGGTCGCTCGGCGTCGACCTCGATCGTCGCGATCAAAGGCCCCGGCCCGCGTCTCATCACCGACACCCGATCGGCGAGCGTGATCGCCTCGTCGACGTCATGGGTCACCAACAAGATCGTCCGCGGGTCCATCTGCCAGTGCGTCTCGAACTCCTCGTGGAGCTTCCTGCGATTGAGTGCGTCGAGGTGGGCGAAGGGCTCGTCGAGCAGGAGGACCTCGGCGTCGTGGGCTATCCCCCGCCCCAACCCGGCCATGGTCTGCTGACCGAGAGAGAGTGTGTCCGGCCTCTGCTCCTTCACCTTGTGCAGGCCGACCCGCTTGGTGTAGAAGTCGCGGACCTTCTCGTACAGCTCCGGCGGTTTGTCACTGAACTCGGCGCCGATCGCGATGTTCCTCTCCACGTTCCACCAGGGAAGGAGACGCGGGTCCTGGAACACGAGGGCGGTCTTGTTCTCATGACGGGTCGGGCCGATGAACTCGACACTCCCGATCGTCGGCTTCTCGAGACCGGCCACGATGCGAAGCAGTGTGCTCTTGCCGCACCCGTTGGGGCCGACGATCGCATGGACACTCCCAGAGTCGACATCGAGATCTATCCCGGACAGAACCAGTGCGTTCGACTCCGCCCCTCCATAGGCGAACCCGAGCGTGTGCAGCCGGACCTTCACGATCGGTCTCCGTGTCGGTTTTCAGTGGACACCCGTTTCACGCTACAAAGTATCGATTGTCTGATATATGATCGCGCCGACCCACCCCAGGTGGGCGTGCACAGAAATCCACGGGAGGTAAAGGTGCGACCGAGATCGAAGTGGCGTTGGGTGACACTCATCGCCATCCTGGCATTGGTGGCCACGGCCTGTGGGTCCGATGGTGGTGAGGACGACGGAGGATCGGGTTCGACGACGGCCGAAGAGGCCAGGACCGTGATCCGCTTCGCATTCGCACCGGACCCTGTTTGGGACTACATGAACGACACCGGGATGATCGTCGAGTGGGAGGAGGAGTACAACACCCGCATCGTGACCAGCTCGACGTGGGATGAGTTCACCTTCTTCGCCGGCGGCCACGGGGACATCGTCTCCATGGGCACCCAGGAGATCCCGGTGCTCGAGCAGGAAACGGAGATCGCGACGGTGACCTTCGGGAAGTACAACTTCCAGCGGTCGCCGATGATGCGGAGGGCCGACAGCACCTACAACGAGCTGCCCGACGTCCCGGCAGGCTCGCCGATCTGTGTCAGCAGCCCGGTGTCCAACACCCAGTTCTGGTCCGTAGCCATGAACGAGCTTCATGACATCGACTACTTCGTAGGTGGTGGTGATTACGAGCTCATCGTCAACGATCACTTCGTCAACCCGCAGAACCTGCTCAACGGCGACTGCGAGGCGGCGGTGATCATCCCGGAGGCAGCGGCCCCGTATCTGCGGACCGGCGAGCTGGTGCTGATGTACGACGGTCTGATGCCATTCCAGCTCTACAACACCTTCTCCGGGTTCGAGAGTGAGGAAGACCACGTCATGTCCAACCTGTTCACCGCCACAGAGTCGTTCTACGACGCCAACGAGGAGGCGGCGGCGGCATTCCTGGTGCTGTGGCAGCGCGGCATCGACGCCTGGTCCGACCCGGCCACCCAGGCCGAGATCATCGAGACCTACCCGCAGCACTTCTCGGTGGAAGAGCCCGAAGATGTCGCCTTCATCCAGGAGTTCATGTCGGGCGAGAACGACTGGTTCGTCGACACTGTCTACCTCGAAGAGGATTGGATCGAGGCAGAGAAGGCGATCTGGGACTTCATGGTGGACCTCCACCCCGACAACCAGAACAAGCTGAACGAGGACTTCCCCGACGCACGGTTCGAGGCGATCCCCGCTCCCTGATCGACAATTGATTGACGAAGGTGAGTGGGCCATCCGCCCACTCACCTTCCCGATTTGCAAGACTGAGACAAGACCTAGAAGGACAGCGTGGCGACGACACTCGAGCAGCCGGCACCCGGTGCCCGATCGGCGGAAGAGGAGCGACTACTAGCCCTCCAGAAGCGCGATACCAGACGAAAGTGGTTCTGGCGCATCGCCGGATATGTGGTGGTCCTCGGGGTTTGGGAGATCGCATCGGGGACCATCCTCAACGAGAACCTGCTCCCAGGCCCGATCCGCATCATCGAGACGTTCCCCGACCTGATCGAGAGCGGACGGTTCTTCTCCAGCTTCGCGGCCACCCTGACCCGTATCGGGATCGGGTTCGGGTTGTCCTTCGTCATCGGGATCCTGCTCGGGATCTTCACCCAGAGCCGGTGGGTCGAAGGATTCTTCAAGGACGCTGTCACGATCAGCCTGGTCTCCCCCGGGTTGATCTGGGCCCTCACCGGTCTGGTGATCTGGGGTTTCGAGCCGCAGGGCTGGATCTTCGCGATCGTCATGACCACCTTCGCCCTGGTCACGGTCAACGTGGCAGAGGGGATCCGGGCATTGCCCAAGGACCTCATCGACATGTCGCGGGCGTTCGGGGTGACCAACACTCGACGGCAACGCGAGATCGTGATCCCTTTCCTCGCCCCGTTCATCTTCACCGCCCTCCGGTTCGGCTTCTCGGTCGGCTGGAAGGTCACGGTGCTGACCGAGGTCTTCTCCTCCAACGAAGGCATCGGCTTCGAGATGAGGGTGGCCTCGCAGCTGTTCCGGATGGACGAGTTCTTCACCTGGGTGCTGTCGTTCTTCATCTTCGCCTTGTTCCTGGAGAAGGTGGTCCTTCAGCGCTATGAGCGTAAGTTCTTCCGCTGGCGGGCAGAGGTGGCGTCCTGATGGCCACCGTCGTCAGCCAGGCGCCGCTCGAGGAGCAGGGACTCATGCGAGTCCTCAAATCCCCGAGGACGGCGCGAATCCTGTTCCCCTTCGCGGTGCTCGCCGTGTGGTACTTCATCTACTACACGATCGACTCCCGGATCTTCCCCAGCCCGCAGCAGGTTCTCGAGTTCATGTGGGAGGAGGTGACCCTCACCAGCGGGATCAGCTATGGCAGCGTCGTCGAGAATCTGTACGGACAGTTCGCCATCTCGATCATGCGGCTGACCATCGGCTTCTTCGTCGCTCTGATCCTGGGGACGGTGATCGGCCTCGCCATGGGGATATCCAAGGCGGCCGATGCCTTCTTCCACGACTGGGTGATGGCCGTGCTGGCCATGCCGGCGTTGGTGTGGGCCCTGTTCCTCGGTCTCTGGCTCGGCTTCGGCAATCTGGGGCCGATCCTGGCGGTGATCCTGGCCGGCATCCCCTTCGTCATCATCAACGTCAGGGAGGGCGTCCGCAACACACCCAAGGATCTGTTCGACATGGCCCATGCCTTTGGCGTCCCGCAGAACAAGGTCACCCGGCATGTGCTACTGCCCTCGCTGATGCCGTTCTTCTTCGCC
>JBFYOJ010000087.1:0-2601 GCA_041303885.1 Acidimicrobiia bacterium
GGCCGCCTCCACGGCATCGGCGGCGGTGGCCGCTAGGCCCGCCACCTCCAAGGCAAGCCCCGCGCCGAGCACGACGGCATTCCGGTGAGCGCTCCGCTCCCCCTCGAACACGTCGATGAGACGCCGGGCATTGTGCGACGGGCTTCCGCCGGCCAAATCTTCCGGTCGGCAGCCAGGAATGCCGAGATCCGTCGGGCTGCGCACCGCCTCGTCGACCTCGCCCGGCCGGACGTCGAGGAAGAGGAAGTCGCCCAGGGGCGACGGCTCGTCCCAGCCGCCGGCACCGTGGATGACAAAGGCTCGTTCAATGTCGAGCCCCGCCAACGCGCTCGCCATCAGCCGGGCAACGTCGGGGTCGAAGGCCCCGATCACCAGATGGGCCGGTGCCGCCGGGTTGGTCAATGGTCCCAGGATGTTGAAGACCGTCCTGACCCCCAGGGCACGGCGGACCGGCCCCACTGCTGCCATAGCCGGGTGATAGTGAGGGGCGAACAGGAAGGTGAATCCGGTCATCTCGAAGAGACGACGAGCCTGGTCCTCGTGCAGCGGCATCGGCAGGCCCAGTTGCTCCAGCACATCTGCGCTGCCACTGGCACTCGTCATCGACCTGTTCCCGTGCTTCACCACGGGAACACCTGCGGCCGCGGCCAGGATCGCGGACCCGGTGGAGAGATTCAGGCTGCCGGAGCGATCTCCCCCCGTACCGACGACGTCCACCGCGCCGGTCACGTCGATCAGCGGGTCCGTGGCCAGGGACCTCATCGCCCGGGCAAAGCCCTGCACCTCTTCGGGTGTCTCCCCCTTTGCCCGAAGTGCCACCAGCAGGGCCCCTGCCGCGGCGGGGTCGATCTCGCCACCCGTGAGCTGATGGACCAGCGCCTCTGCCTCTTCGACGCTCAGATCGGTACCGGCGAGCAGATCGTCGAGAACCTCTCTCATCTCGCACCCCCAAGGTCGAGGAAGTTGCGCAAGAGGAGGTCACCGTGCGGGGTGAGCATGCTCTCCGGATGGAACTGCACTCCCTCCACGGGAAGCTCGCGGTGCCGTAACCCCATGATCACCCCATCGGACGTGAAGGCGGTCACCACCAACTCCTCGGGGAGGTCTTCCTCCATGACGGCCAGAGAGTGGTATCGACCGGCATCGAACGGGTTGGGCAGTCCGGCATAGATCGTGGCCGAGTCGTGATAGACGGGGGACGACTTGCCATGACGCAACTCCTCGGCGTGGTCGACGGTCCCGCCGAGGGCCGCGGCCAGCGCCTGGTGTCCCAGGCAGACACCGAGAATCGGGACCTCGTCGAGCATCCCGGCGATCAACTTCATCGACTCGCCGGCCGACTCGGGTCGGCCGGGGCCGGGTGAGATGACCAGGTGGGTCGGCTCGATCTCCCTCGCCTCCTCGAGACTGATCTGATCGTTGGTCCGCACTGTCACGTCGGCGCCCAGGATGCGAAGCGCCTGTACGACGTTGTAGGTGAAGGAGTCGTAGTTGTCGATGAGGAGAACCCGGCTCATAGACCGCTCGCCGCCGTTTCAAGAGCCCCTCGCATCGCGCCGGACTTGGACAGGACCTCTTCCCATTCGGCGGAGGGAATGCTGTCGGCGACGATCCCTGCGCCCGCCTGATACGAGTACCTGCCCTCAGACATGACAATGGTTCGGATCGCAATCGCCTGATCCATGCTCCCTCCGTGCCCGAAATAGCCCACCGTTCCCGCATAGAGCCCCCGACCGACCGGCTCGATCTCTTGAAGCAGCTCCAAAGCACGTATCTTCGGCGCGCCGACCACCGTTCCGGCGGGGAAGGCCGCTGCGAACAGGTCGAAGGCGTCGGCTCCGGCATCCAGAGTCCCGCTCACACCGCTGACCAGGTGGATCACGTGGCTGTAACGCTCGATGGCCCGATACGGATCCACCCTGATCGAGCCCGGCACCGCCACCCGCCCCAGGTCGTTGCGGGCGAGATCGACCAGCATCACGTGCTCGGCCGCCTCCTTTGCGTCACCGATCAGCTCTTCTTCAGCGCGGCGGTCCCGATCTTCATCGTTGAAACGCGGCCGGGTTCCGGCGATCGGCCGTAGCTCTGCCGTAGCGCCTCGCAGCCGGACCAGGGCCTCGGGTGAAGAACCGATCACCTTGGTCGGGCCCAGGTCACAGAAGTACATGTAGGGCGACGGGTTGAGCAGCCGCAGACCCCGGTAGACCGTGAAGGGATCGAGTTCGGTCTCACCGGCGAAACAGACCGACGGCACGATCTGGTAGACGTCGCCTTCGGTGATGTGATACCGGCACTTCTCCACCACCGACTCGAACTGCTCCTTACCCATCGAGAGCATCGGCTCGCTGAAGGCTCCAGTGGAGCCCGTTCCGGGAAGGCCCCTGGCGAGCAAGGCCATCACTTCGCGACGGAGGGCGAGCCGGTCGGTCTCCGAGCCGTCGTGGAGCAGGGCGGCCCGTCGGCTGAGATGATCGAACACGATCAGGCTCGGCGGCCCGTAGAGCTGCAACTCCGGAACGTCGCCGGGGGGTGGCGCACCTCCCGCGAGACGGTGGGCGACGTCGAAGCCGACCGCCCCGACAAGCCCGCCGCGGAATGGGA
>JBFYOJ010000088.1:0-9771 GCA_041303885.1 Acidimicrobiia bacterium
GCCGAGTTGCGGGTCGACGGGGGAATGACCGCCACCGATCTCCTCATGCAATTCCAGGCCGACATACTCGGTGTCGAGGTGGATCGGCCCAAGGTCGCCGAGACGACGGCTCTCGGCGCGGCTTATGCAGCCGGGCTTGCGGTTGGGTTCTGGTCCGACCTGGACGAGATCCGGGCTCACTGGGTCGAGGACGCACGTTGGCGCCCGGCGATGGCATCGGAACGGCGTGATCTCCTCCACAGCCGGTGGCAGAAGGCGGTGAGGAGATCCCTCGACTGGGTGTGACCCGCCGCCCGTCGCCGGCACATGGTGAAATAGGGCATGTTCGAAGGATTCCGTCTCGAAACCGCAGAGATCGGCGACCTGCGGGTGAGGGTGAGGATCGGTGGCGACGGCCCACCTCTCCTCCTACTCCATGGCAACCCGCAGACCCATGTGATGTGGCACAAGGTGGCGCCCACCCTCGCCGCTCGTTTCAATGTGGTGGCGCCAGACCTTCGTGGCTACGGGAGGACCACGAAGCCCCCTTCCACCCCTGACAACCTCCCGTATTCGAAGCGAGTCATGGCAGCCGACCAGCTCGAGATGATGCGGCTGTTCGGGCACGACCGATTCTTCGTGGCCGGGCACGACCGCGGCGGCCGGGTGGGTTACCGGCTGGCCCTGGACCACCCTGAGGCAGTCTCAGGTCTCGCCGTACTCGACATCGTCCCGACCATCGAAGCGTTCGATCGTGGCGGCAGGGCATTCGGCCTCGGCTTGTACCACTGGTTCTTCCTCGCCCAACCGGCCCCTCTGCCCGAGAAGCTGATCGGCGCCGACCCGGAGTGGTGGTGGCGATGGCACACGACCCGAGGCCCCGATGCGAGCTTCTTCGATCCCGCGGCCGTCGACGACTACCTCGCCTGCTTTCGCGATCCGGAGACCATCCGGGGCATGTGCGACGACTACCGCGCCGGCGCAACAGCGGACTGTGAGCATGATCGGGCCGACAGGGAGGCGGGTCGGAAGATCGCCTGTCCCCTGTTGGTCCTCTGGGGCTCGAACGGGACGACCGGGAAGTGGTACGAACCGCTCGCGATCTGGCGAGAGTGGGCCGATGAGGTACAAGGCACCGCGATTCAGAGCGGCCACTACCTGGCCGAAGAGGCACCGGAGGAGACGGCAGGCGAGTTGTTGAGGTTCTTCTCTCGGTGAGAGGGCATGACTCTCTCCCCTCACCGATAAGATCGGAGCCAAGTCGAGGAGGACGGAATCTCAACCCCTGACATCCTGGCTCTGTCCAGGATCCTGTTGGTGCCACTCATCATGGCGTTCACCCGATCGGAGCAGATCGACAACGCCCTGCTGATCGCAGCGTCCCTGTTCGCCCTCGCCGCCTTCACCGACTTCCTAGACGGCTATGTGGCGAGGAGGACGAGCGGGGGCACCATGCTCGGCGCCTTCCTCGACACCACGGCCGACAAGATCCTGATCACCGGCACCCTTCTCGCCCTGGTCTCGATCGATCGAGTCTCAATCTGGCCGGCTGCGATCATCATCTTCCGCGAATTCATAATCATGGCCCTGCGCGGCGTCGTGGCGACCCAGGGTGGTCGGATTCCCCCCTCGACCTGGGGCAAGCTCAAGTTCGGCACGCAGTTCCTCGCGATCTTCCTCGCCTTCGTTCGTCTTCCCGAGCGATGGGGTCCGTGGTACCTCGATCAGTGGGTGATGCTGATTGCGGTCATCGCCACCGTTGGCTCGGCCTGGGGCTACATATCGGCGTTCTGGCACACGGTTCGCTCCGAGCCGACCCACACTCCGGCGTGAAAGCCGCCGTCACCGGAGGCACCGGTGTCGTGGGCCGTTCGGTCGTACGTCACCTTGTGGAGGAAGGGCACGAGGTCAGGGCGCTGGCTCGATCGGCCGATTCCGCCGAACTGATGACGAGCCTCGGCGCGGAGCCGGTCCCCGGCGATGTGCTGGATCGGGAGAGCCTGTTCCCGCTGGTCACCGAGTCGGATTGGGTATTCCATGTCGCCGGGGTGAACGAGCTGTGCCCCAAGGACCCGGCGCTGATGGACCGGGTCAACATCGAGGGCACAGGCAACGTGCTCACGGCATGCCGGGAAGCGGCGGTGGGTCGATTGATCCACACTTCATCTGCGGTGAGCATCGGCGAGCGACACGGCGCGGTCGCCACCGAGGAGAGCCCGCATCGGGGCAGCTATCTCTCCCGTTACGAGAAGTCGAAGCACCAGTCGGAGCGACTGCTGTTCAGTCAGGCTGGTGGCCTCGACGTGGTGGCGGTGAACCCGTCTTCGGTTCAGGGACCAGGCCGGGCAACCGGAACCGGGAAGCTCTTCCTCGACATGCTCAACGGGCGTCTCCCCTTCCTGGTCGAGACCACCATCTCGATCGTGGACATCGACGATTGCGCCCGAGGCCACCTGCTCGCGGCCCGCCACGGCGCCGGGGGCCGCCGATACATCCTGAGCGGTGCGAGTCTCGGAATGGCCGATGCGCTTGCCATGCTCTCCCAGGTGACCGGGCGCCGGATCCAGGCCAGGTTCATCCCGGGGTGGTTGGCCGCTGCGGGTGCGGGGATGGTGCAGCTCGGCTCCAGGTTGGTGGGGCGAGATCCAAGGGTCTGTCAGGAGATGATCAGGGTCATGCGCGCCGGTCATGTCTATGACGGGAGCCGGGCCACTCGGGAGTTGGGACTGGAATACACCCCCATCGATGACACCGTTCGGCGGACCATCGACTGGTTCCGGAGCCAGGGCCTGCTGACCTGACCGGCTGGGTACCATCGAAGTTCCCGATGGTTGCCCCCCTCGCCCCCCTTCTCTCGGGCTGGCGCTCCGCTCCACTGCCCGACTTGCACGGCACCTGGTCGGTGGTGCCGCCCGGCCGTGCCGTCGCCCTGGCTGGGCTAGCGGAACAGCTGGGCTGCGCCCTGCTCGTCGTGGTGCCTGGAGAGCGGGATGCCGAAGAGCTCGTCGACGACCTCTCCCTCTTCATCGAAGGTGTCTTGCTGGCCCCGGCATGGGAGACGCTCCCCTTCGAGCACATTTCGCCGAACGTGGCGACCATGGCGCACCGCGCCGAGGCGCGGCACGCCCTGGACAGGGCAGAGCCTGTGGTGGTCGTCGCCAGTGTTCGCAGCGCGATCCAGCGTCTCAGCCCGTCGCGGCACGAGCCGCTCATCATCGATCCGGGCGACGAGGTGAATCTGGATTCGCTGGCCAGGGATCTGGCCGATCTCGGATACGGCCGCACCGACCGGGTGGAGTCGAGAGGGGAGTTCGCGGTGAGGGGAGGCATCGTCGACGTGTTCCCTGCCCATCTCGACACACCGGTGCGGCTCGACTTCTGGGGCGACCAACTCGAGGAGATCCGATCGTTCTCGGTGGGGACCCAGCGTTCGGAGGGAAAGCTGTCCCGATTGGTGGCATTCCCCGCCCGTGAGGTCCGCCCAGACCAGGAGATCCGGGACCGGGCGCGTCGGCTGGTCGGTGACGAGCCGTGGAGCGCGTCGACGTGGGACCGTATCGCCGAGGGACAGCTCTTCCCCGGAATCGAGTCATGGCTCCCGTGGCTGGCCGAGCCCAGGTCGATGATCGACTCCCTGCCTGCCGTCGCACGGCTGGTCATCGTCGAGCCCACCCGAGCCCTCGATCGGGCACGCGACCTGGTCAAGGAGGAGTCCGAGCTCGCCGCCGCCCTCGCCCCGACATGGGGAGAGCATGCACCCGAAGCAGGGGCGCATCCAGCCCTCTTCCTCGATCTGGAGGAAAGCCTTTCCGGACGCCAGTATCTCCGTCTCCCCTCGACCCCCTCCGGCCCAGACGACCCCGTCCTCGAAGTCAGGGCGCTCGACGCCGTCCCTGGAGACCCCGACTCGGTCACAGCAGGAATCAGCCGGCTGCTCAGCCGCCAGATCGATGTCGTTATCGCCATGGACGGGCCGGCGGCCGCCGACCGCGTTGCGCGTGCTCTGGCCGAGCACGGCCTCGCCCTCGACCGGGTCGAGGCACTCTCTACCTCGAGATCGGCGGTGGTCCCGATCGGCATCCATCGGGGGTTCATCGCGCCGGGCCTCGGGGTCGCGGTGCTGGGAGAGCAGGAGATCGCGGGGAGGCGACGCGCCCACCGCAAGGCGGGCCGTGTGGGCACCGCGGTGGCCCAGCAGTATCGGGACCTCACCGAAGGCGACTATGTGGTCCATCACCAGCATGGGATCGGCCGGTTCGAGGGTCTCGTGTCCAGGACCATGGCGGGCATCGAGCGCGACTACCTGGTCATCGGCTATGCAGGCGAAGACCGGCTCTATGTGCCGGTCGATCAGCTGGCCGCGGTCCGCCGTTACACAGGCGGCGAGGTCCCGCGAGTCTCCCGGATGGGCGGGAAAGACTGGTCGGAGCAGAGGAGCAGGGTGAGGAAGGCAGTGGCCGCCGTCGCCCAGCAGGTAGTCGAGCTCCACCGCCTTCGGGCAGCGGCGAAGGGTCATGCCTACGACGCCGACACACCGTGGCAGCGGGAGATGGAGGGGGCGTTCCCGTACGAGGAGACGGTCGACCAGATGCAGGCGATCGTCGACGTCAAGTCGGACATGGAATCGGAACATCCGATGGATCGGCTGGTCTTCGGCGATGTTGGCTACGGGAAGACGGAGGTGGCCATACGTGCCGCCTTCAAGGCGGTCCAGGCGGGGAAGCAGGCCGCCGTGCTGGTCCCGACGACCCTGCTCGCCCAGCAGCATCATCAGACATTCACCGAGCGGTTCGACAACTACCCGGTGCGGGTCGAGGCGCTGTCCCGGTTCCTGACCGGCAGACAGCAGAGGTCGGTAGTTGCCGGCCTCGCCACCGGCGAGGTCGATATCGTCATCGGGACCCATCGCCTCCTCTCCGACGACATCCACTTCAAGGCACTTGGTCTCCTCGTCATCGATGAGGAGCAACGGTTCGGAGTGACCGCCAAGGACGCGATCAAGCGGCTCAAGGTGGGAGTAGACGTGCTCACGCTCACCGCCACCCCCATACCGCGCACCCTGGAGATGGCCCTGACCGGGATCAGGGAGGTCTCCCACATCAGGACGCCCCCTGAAGACCGGCACCCGATCCTGACCTATGTCGGCCCTTATGACGACCAGGCCGTCTCCGCCGCGATACGGCGCGAGCTCCTCCGGGAAGGCCAGGTCTTCTACGTCCACAACCGCGTCCAGTCGATCGACCGGGCTCTGGCTCGATTGCAGGAGTTGGTCCCCGATGCCAGTTACGTCGTCGCCCATGGGCAGATGTCCGAGGGCCAGTTGGAGCAGGTCATGATCGACTTCTGGAACCGCGAGTACGACGTGATGGTGGCGACGACCATCATCGAATCCGGTCTCGACCTGCCCAAAGTCAACACCCTGATCGTGGAACGTGCGGATCTGCTGGGCCTGGCCCAGTTGTATCAGCTCCGGGGCCGGGTCGGCCGGTCCGACCAGCGGGCCTACGCCTATCTCTTCCACCCGGTCGACCAGTCGCTCACCGAAGACGCCCATCGCCGGCTCGAGGCCATCGGTGAAGCGACCGATCTCGGGTCGGGGTTCCAGCTCGCTTTGCGCGATCTGGAGATTCGGGGTGCGGGCTCGATCCTGGGCGAGGTCCAGAGCGGGCATATCGCGGCGGTTGGCTTCGACCTCTACTCCGAGCTCGTCGCCGAGGCGGTGTCCGAGCTCGAAGGACGTGAGCCGATGCCGGTTGCCCGGCCGGAGGTGCGCATCGACCTGCCCGTGGACGCCCATCTCCCGGAGTCGTATGTGCCGGAGCAGGAGTTGAGACTCGAGGCGTATCGCAGGTTGGCGACGACCGGCACCGGTGAAGAAGTCGATGACGTTGCGGCCGAGTGGGTCGATCGCTTCGGCCCCCTTCCACCCGCTGCGGAGGCACTGGTCGCGCTGGCACGTCTCCGGGTGGAGGCACTTCGAATCGGGCTCGAAGAGCTGGTGCAGCTGCGGCATGAGGTCAAGATGGGCCCGGTCGACCTGAAGCCGTGGCAGGAAGTGCGGTTGAAGCGGCTTCAGCCCAGGTCGGTGCTCCAGGCGACCGAGGGTGTCATCTTCATCCCGGCCCCGCGCGACCTGGTCCCTGGTTTGACCGAGTTCCTGCGGACAATGTGGGAGGAAGAGCCCTAGATTGGGCTGGCGTCTTTGACCGGCTCCAATCGCAGGGCGCCGACGTCCACTTACTGCTTGTCAGCCCGCTTCCTCTACCATCACCCCGTTCCCCCCTTTTCGACCAAGGAATCCCTCTTGAAGAAGCTCGTATCACTCCTGGTGCCGCTCGCGCTGGTGCTGGTCGCTTGTGGCAGCGGATCGAACGCCGTTGCGGCCACAATCGACGGCGAAGACATCAAGGTCAGCGAGATCGAAGCGCTCATCGATCCGGGCGAGGAGGACACGATCGCCAAGGATGTCTTCGCGCAGTACCTTGGGTTCGAGATCCAGCAGAGGATCATCGCCAACGCCGCGGAGGCCGACCTCGGGATCACGATCTCCGAAGACGAGATAACCGAGGCTGCAGACACCCTGGTCGAGGAGTCCATCACAGAAGAGGGAATGACCCGTGAGGAGTTCCTCGCCACCAACGGAGTCACCGAGGAGTTGCTTCACAAGGTCGCTCACCAGCAACTGCTCGAGACTCAGGTCAGGGAGGCTTTGGCAGCCGATGTGGCCGAGCCCACCCAGGAGGAGATCGACGGCGTGTTGACAGAGGCCGAAGGGGCATATTGCGCGTCGCACATCCTCGTTGCCACCGAGCAGGAGGCTACCGACGTGCTCGATCGCCTGGAGGCCGGCGAGGACTTCGCCGCTCTGGCCACGGAGTTGTCGACCGACACAGCGAGCGGCGCGCAGGGCGGTGATCTCGGGTGTGCCCCGTCAACCAACTACGTGACCGAGTTCGCCGATGCCCTCGGCACTGCAGAGGTCGGTGTCCCCACCGGCCCGGTTGAATCCGAGTTCGGCTTCCATGTCATCTTGGTGCGGGACGACGAGCTACCGGCAGAAGCCGACGTCATCGAGCAGCTGAAGAGTGCTTCCATCGATCTCGCCGCCCATGAATGGTTCTTCGAGGTGATCGAGGCGGCCGAGGTCACCGTCGAAGAGAGCTATGGGACCTGGGACAGCTCAGGGCCACAGGTGGTTCCTCCCGCCGAGTGATCACGATCACCGGTCTGGGTCCCGGCGACTTCGACCGGATTCCGGAGACGGTTCGCTCAATCCTCCTCGACCCCGGGCGGGCGGTCATCGTTCGCACCCTGGAGCACCCGGCTTCGAGACAGCTCTCCGAGCTTCGAGTGGTCGAGACCTGTGACGACCTCTACGAGAAGGCCGACACGTTCGAGGACCTGTACGCGGCGATAGCGGACCGTGTGCTGCGCGTCGCTCAAACGGGAGACGTGGTCTACGCGGTGCCGGGGAGCCCCCTGATCGGTGAGTTCGCGGTGCGGCGGCTGCTCGCAGCCGAGCCCACTGTCGAGCTGATCCCCGCGGAGTCCTTCGTCGACGCCGTCCTCGCCGAGATGCGGTACGACCCCTTCGACCGTGGTCTTCAAATACTCAACGGGCATCATCTCCCGGACCCGCTGGTCCTGGACAAGCCGACCATCATCGGTCATCTCGATCGACCCGAGATCATGGCCGAGGTTGCGGCGCATATCGCACGGGTGCTCCCCGAGGAAGCGACCGTGACGGTCCTGGTGGCCCTCGGCTCCGTCAAGGCCCTCACGGTGTCGACTTCGCCGGACGAAGTCGACGCGAGCCTCGCCGGATATCGGACCTCGATGTTCATCGATTCCGATCCAGGGGGTCTGGTGGGAGCGGTTCGCACCATGGCCATCCTCCGCGACGAGTGCCCGTGGGACCGCGAGCAGACCCATCAGAGCCTCGTCGAGTACCTCGTCGAGGAGACCCACGAGTTGATCGATGCCATCTCCAGGTTGGAGAGCGACGAGCCGGATTGGGTCGCCTACGGGGAGGTCGAGGACGAATTGGGAGATGTCCTGCTCTCTGTCCTGTTCCATGCCGCCATCGCCAACGAGAACGGTGCATTCGACATCGACGACGTCGCCGAGGTGATGAGGCAGAAGCTCATCCGTCGCCACCCGCACGTGTTCGGTCAGGTCGAGGTCGACTCCGCCGCAGAGGTGAAACGGAACTGGGACGAGATCAAGGACGCGGAGCGGGGTGAGGCCCGCCTGTCGAACATGGACGGAGTCCCTACCGGGATGCCGGCGCTGCACCGAGCCGCCAAGATCCAGAACCGTGCGGCCAAGGTGGGTTTCGATTGGTCGGAGGCGTCCGAAGTGATCCCGAAGGTGAGGGAGGAGCTGGACGAGCTCGAGTCCGACCTCGGAGACCACGAAAGGGCCGAGTCCGAGCTCGGCGACGTGCTGTTCTCGGTGATAAACCTCGCCCGACATCTCGGCCTGGACGGTGAGCTCGCCCTTCGCAAGGCCGTGGATCGTTTCGAGAACCGGTTCCGCGCCATGGAGGCGGCGGGGCCGATCGAGGGGCTGACCCTCGACGAGATGAACAGACGCTGGGAGCAGGCCAAGGAGTAGCGGTTTCCACCGTGGCAGTGGTCATCCGCACACGGGTCACCTGCTGGTAGTTTGGCGATCCAGCCGAACCGGGGATCAGCACCACCTATGACCCATTCCACGATCGAGCGCATTGCCGCCCGTCAGATTCTCGACTCACGTGGCAATCCCACCGTCGAGGCCGAGGTGCTCACCTCTGGAGGCGGATTCGGGCGCGCCGCTGTCCCCTCCGGCGCATCGACCGGCACCCTGGAGGCGGTGGAGATGCGGGACGGTGGCGATGAGTGGGCCGGCAAAGGTGTGGGCAAGGCCGTCTCCAATATCCGTGACCGGATCGCCCCGGCCCTCGTCGGCATCGATGCCACCCGTCAGGAGAAAGTGGATCAGGTGATGATCGATCTCGACGGGACCCCGACGAAGTCGACGCTCGGGGCCAATGCGATTCTCGCTGTCTCGCTCGCGGTGGCCAGGGCCGCAGCGGCCTCGGTGGGACTACCTCTCTACCGGTATCTCGGTGGCCCTTCGGCCCAGGTGCTACCCGTTCCCTGTCTCAATGTCCTCAATGGCGGGGCACACGCCGCCAATTCGGTCGATATCCAGGAGTTCATGATCGTCCCCGCAGGCCTTCCCTCCTTCTCGGAGTCGCTCCGGGCAGGTGCGGAGGTGTATCACGCCCTGAAACGGGTGGCCGGCGGCAAAGGCCTGGGCACGAATGTCGGTGACGAGGGCGGCTTCGCCCCCAACCTTCCGACCAATGAGGCCGCCCTCGAGCTGCTGGTGGAGGCGATCGACGTCGCCGGGTACACGCTCGGAGACGAGATTGCCCTGGCGCTGGATGTCGCTGCCTCCGAGCTGTACCGGGAGGGCCTCTACAGCCTCGAAGGGCGGAAGCTCGACTCGACAGAGATGGTTGCCTATCTCTCCGATCTCGTCGAGCGCTACCCGCTCGTGTCGATCGAGGACGGGATGGCCGAGGACGACTGGGAAGGCTGGAAGAGCCTCACCACCCGTGTCGGGCGTCGTCTCCAGCTCGTCGGCGACGACATTTTCGTGACCAATGAGGAGATCCTCCGCAGAGGCATCAGTGAGGGGGTGGCGAACTCGATTCTGATCAAGGTGAACCAGATCGGTTCGGTCTCCGAGACCCTGCACACCATGAACACTGCCAGAGGCGCTTCATACGGGATGATGGTCAGC
>JBFYOJ010000089.1:0-6217 GCA_041303885.1 Acidimicrobiia bacterium
CTGGCCCTGGCCACCGTGTTCGGGATGGCCCTTCTGGTGTCGATGCTGGCCACGGGCGCGGTGTGGGGCGCTGAAGGGGACGTCACCCGGATCTCGCTGGGGTACGACGGGAGCGAGGGCGACGAGGACTCGCTGCTGTGGGGAGGGAGCCTCTCCGGCGATGGGCGCTATGTCGCTTTCGTCTCCGCGGCGTCCAACATGGTCCCCGACGACACCAACGGCCACCCCGATGTCTTCGCCCACGACCGGCAGACCGGTGACACGACCCGGGTTTCGGTCTCGAGCAGCGGGGCCGAGGGGAACGGGAACTCGAGCTACTTCGAGGCGTCCCTGCCCCGGATCTCGGCCGACGGCCGCTATGTGGTGTTCATCTCCCAGGCCACCAACCTGGTGACCGGGGACAGCAACGGCGCGTTGGATGCATTCGTCCATGACCTCGACACCTCCGAAACCACACGGGTTTCGGTGGACAGCAGTGGGATCGAGGCCAACGGCTCCTCGCTGGCGGCGTCGATCTCCGGTGACGGGCGTTATGTCGCCTTCATCTCGTCGGCCACCAACCTGGTTCCAGGCGACACCAACGCGGTGTCCGACGCATTCGTCCACGACCGGCAGACCGGTGTCACCGCCCGGGTCTCGGTGGCGGGAAACGGTGACGAGGCGAACCAGGAAACTTCGATCGCGGCGATCTCGGCCAACGGCCGGCATGTCGCTTTCACCTCGGAGGCGAACAATCTGGTTCCCGGCGACGGCAATGGCCAGAGTGACGTGTTCGTACGGGACCGGCAGACCGGTGCCACCACCCGTCTCTCGGTCTCCAGCAATGGCACCGAGGCCAACGGGGTCAGCATCCTGCCCTCGATCTCGGCCAACGGTCGCTATGTCTTGTTCTCCTCGTCAGCCGCCAACCTGGTCCCCGGGGACAGCAATGGTGCATTGGACGCCTTCCTCCACGATCGGCAGGCCGGTGAGACCACCCGGGTCTCGGTGGCGAGCAACGGCGACCAGGGGGACGCCGACAGCATGGGGACCGACCTGTCCGCCGACGGCAGGTATGTCGTCTTCGACACCGCGGCCACCACTCTGGTGCCCGACGACACCAATGCCGCCTACGACGTCATGGTTCACGACCGGCAGGGCGGGATCACCACCCGGGTCTCGGTGGCCGAAGATGGCACCGAGGGGAATGCCGACTCCCAGTTTCCCGCCATATCCGGCGACGGCCGTTACGTCGGTTTCGGCTCTGACGCCACCAACCTGGTCCCCGGGGACGGCAACGGGTGGACCGACGTCTACATCCACCAGTACCTGGCCGACCCGCCTTCCCCGACCACCACCACCACCTCGACGACGTCGACCACCATCCCCGCCTCCTCGAGCGACTACTTCGTCGACGACGACGCCAGCGTCTTCGAGAACGCCATCGACTGGCTGTACGAACAGGGGATCACCACCGGGTGCAACCCTCCGGTCAACGACCGATTCTGCCCCGACGACCACGTGAGCCGGGGTGAGATGGCAGCATTTCTGGCCCGGGCCTTCGGCTACGGCGACGACGGAGGCGGGGGTCACTTCGTCGACACGGTGGGCCATGTCTTCGAGACGGCCGCTGACCGGCTCTACGTGGCTGGGGTCACCGTGGGCTGCAACCCTCCGGTCAACGACCGCTACTGCCCCGACGACTCCGTCACACGGGGCCAGATGGCTGCTTTCTTGGTCCGGGCTTTCGGTTACACGGACGATGGCGGGGGTGACCTGTTCGTCGACGACGACGGCAGCGTCTTCGAGCTGGCCATCGACCGGCTGGGCACCGCCGGGGTCACCCAGGGGTGCAACCCTCCGGTCAACGACCGCTACTGCCCCGAGGACTTCGTCACCCGAGGCCAGATGGCCGCCTTCCTCAAGCGGGGTCTGCAAGGGCCATGACCGGGATCGTGGCCACGGCGGCCACCGTCCTGGCCGGGGGGTTCCTGCTGCCCCAGATCGTCCGGGTGGTGCGGAGCGGGGATGTCGCCGGTGTCTCTCCGGTGTGGGCCGGGTTTGGGCTGGTGACCAACCTGGCCTGGGTCCTCTACCTCGGCCGGAACGGGATATGGGGGGCGGTCATCGCCCCTGGGCTCGCCGTGCTCGCCTACGGGACCACCCTGGGGGTGATCCGGGGCAGGGGCGGTCCCTGGGCGACGGCCTCCGTGGCCTACGCCGCCGTCCTGGCCGGGCTGGTGGCGGGTGCCGGGATGGCCGGCATCGCCCTGTTCCTGGTGATGTCCCCGGCGGTGCAGCTGGCGCCGGCGATCGCAGCTGCCTATCGCTCCCGATGCCCGAGCGGGCTATCCCCGGCGACCTGGGCTCTGTCGATGGCGGAGGCGGGTTTGTGGGGGGTCTACGGTTGGATGGTGGCCGACCCGGCCCTGGTCGGCTACGGGCTGGTGACCAGCGGTGGGTCACTGCTCGTCCTGGTTCGCCTGGCCGCGCTCGCTCCCCGGGTCGGTCTCGCCTCGGGCCGGGCCTAGGACCTCAGGTCGGAGACCTCGACCAGACCCTCCCGGATGGCGGTGGCCGCCGCCTCCCCCCGATTGGTCGCACCCAGCTTGCGCAGGATGCTGGAGACGTGGACGCTGGCCGTCTTCTCGCTCATGTAGAGGGCGGTGGCGATCTGGCGGTTGGTCGCCCCCGTGGCCAGCTCGGAGAGGACCTCGCGCTCCCGTTCGGTGAGCCCGAACCGGTCAGGTGAGAGCCGGTCGCCGAGGTCGATCCGGGCGCGACGGGCGAGACGGCGCACCTCCTCGGCCAGGGGCTTGGCTCCCAGCCCGGTGAGCATGCCGGCCAAGTCCACCAGCACCGGTGCGACCTGCTCCCGCTCCGTGCCCGCGGCGAGCGCGCTCTCCGCCCCGCGGTAGCGGCAATAGGCAGCGGCATAGGGCATCGACATGTCCTCCCAGCTCTTCACCCCCTGCTCCCATGCCTCCGGGTCGGGCAGACCCTCAAGCCGGGAGAGCTCTGCCTCGGCTTGCATGGCGAGGGCGCCCACCTCCCGCTTCCACCCGTTGACCGGCCCGGGCCGACCGAGCAGCTCGGTCATCGCCCGGTGGTAGCGACGCCCGGCGTCGAGGGAGGCCTCCAGAGGCTCGGCCTTCTCTTTGAGCCGCGCTGTCGCCGCTAGGTCCGCCGCCGCCCTCAGACCGGCGGCGATCCCGTATCCAAGGGCGATGGGGACGTCGAGGCCCTGTGCCCGGCTCACCACCTCGTCGACCAGGGCCATGGTCTCGGCGAGGTTGCCATCAGCCAGCTCGATCTCGGCCAGGTTGACCAGGTTGAACAGATGGATCTCGACGTCGGCGGCGACGTCGTCGCTGGTCTTGCCCCGGTTCACCTCCCGGGCCAGGGCCAGATCACCTCTGGCCACGAAAAGCTCGGGGACGGCCAGCTGGTCCCCACGGGATGGATAGAGACGGCGGGCCTCGTCCAGGGTGCCCTCGGCCTCGTCCCAGCGCCCGAGACGGAACAGTCCGTCTGCGATCGTCTGCTTCGCCTCGGGGAGATGGTGGGCCAGGCCGAGCCGGGGGAAAACTGTCTCCAGGCGACGGGCCGCCGAGATGCTCTCCTCCCATCGCCCGGCGCTGAACAGGTTGGCCATCAGGTTCCAGTGCCCACGCATCTGCTCGTGGGCGTCCCCGGTGGCCTGGGCCAGCACCAGGGCGTCACCGATGATGTCGAGGCCCTGGTCGACATCCTCGATGGTGCAGATGACATTGCCCAGGGTGTTGCGGGCGGCGGCTCCGGCATGGTCGGCACCGGTCGCCTCGGCCATCTCGATCGCCTGGACGCTCCACTGCCTCGCGTCGTGATAGCGGCCCACGAACTGGAGGACCCCGGCCAGCCCGGCCAGCACCTCGGCCCGATCCGGTGACGGCGGGGTGTCGGGGATGAGCTCGACTGCCCGCTCTTGAATGGCCAGGGCGCTCTCGTACTCGGGTGTGTCGCACAGGTACCGGGCCAGCCGGTGATGGGTCAGCCCGGTCCGGATCGGGTCGGCGACCGGGTCGATCTCGTCGACGGCAAGGCGGGCCAGGTCACAGGCGGTGGCGAACTCGCCGCTGAGAAAGGCCGCCTCGGCGGTGCGGCGGAGCAGTTCGACCCGGTCGAGACCGGCCCGGATCTCGGGCTGGGTCACCCGATCCCACAGCTCCAGCGCAGACCGGTAACCGTGCAGCGCCTCTGCAAAGGCGAATTGGCTCTCCGCCATGCCGGCGGCGTCGACCCAGGCAGTGAGCGCCTGCTCGGGTCGTCCCGCCTCGGCGAGGTGGGTGGCTAGCTCGGCCGGGGGAGCCGGCGGGTGGCGGCGGCTCAACAGCTCGGCGAAGGCGTCGTGGTACTCCCGGCGCTCGCCGGGGAGTAGGTCGTCATGGAACGCCTCGGCGAGGAGGGCGTGGCGGAAACGGCACCGACCCTGGTCGACCAATACCAGCTGGGCCTGGATGGCGGTGCGGAGCAGCTCGCGCGTCTCGGTTTCGTCGAGCCCGGCCACCTGGGCCACCACTCGCTCGTCGATGATGGTCCCACCCACTGAGGCGATGCGGAGGAGTCGGGTCACCTCCGCGGGCAGCGCCCCCGCCCGGCGGAGGAGGAACTCACGCAGCGGCACGGGCACAGTCTCGGGGTCGATCGCGGCGGCGGCCAGCTCCTCGAGGAAGTAGGGGTTGCCCCCGGCCCGCTCCACCAGCCGGGTCACCGTCTCCCGCGAAGCAGTCTCGGTGCCGAGTCGGTCGAGGAGGAGGCGGGTGGCGTCGGCGGGGGAGAGCGGCTCCAGCTCGAGACGGTGGACCCGGGGACGGCGTGACCACTCGGCGAGCAGACCGTGGAGAGGGTGATCGGTCTCCAGCTCCCCGGTGCGATAGGAGGCGACCACCATGATCCGCTGGGCGTCGAGGAGGGCGCCGAGGAAGTCGAGCAGGTCGCGGGTGGAGCGGTCGGCCCAGTGCAGATCCTCGATCACGATGAGCAGGGGCTGGTCGGCAGCCATGGTCTCGAACAGGTCGACCACCGACTGGAAGAGGTGGGAGCGGCTGATCGCCCTCCCCGTGGCATTCGGGTCGTCCCGGGGGAGGAGCGTTTGCACGGCCGGGGGGAGCGGACCGTCCTCCTTCTGGTCGATGGCTCGGAGCATCTCGACCAGGGCCAGATAGGGCAGACCCCGCTCCCCGAGGGGGAGACACCCTCCCCAGAGGACCCGGCTCGTGGTGTCGGCGACCAGCTCGCGGAGCAGCCGGGTCTTGCCGATCCCGGCGTCGCCACCTACCAGGATCAGTGAGGGCCGGCCGGCCCGGGCTTCGGCCAGGTGATGGCGCAGCTCGGCCAGCTCATGTGCCCGGTCGACCAGACCGCTGCGTGTCGCCACGATGCTCACTGGGGGAGTGTCCACGAGGGGAGTATCGCGAAGGAAGGGGGAGTCTCCCCCACGTGAGGGGTGCGGACCTCTAACCGGCGGCCAGTGTGCTGGCCCACCTCGCCTGGGCGTCGGTTAAAGGGCGTAGGTCTACAGCGCCAGATGAACCCGGAGAGCTTCGTCGAGCTCGAGCATGAGAGGAGCCGGCACAGAGCCGAGCCGGTCTCGGACACGCTCGACCGATACCGACCTCACCTGTTCGGCTTGGGCTTTGGAGTCTCGGTCCAATCCGCTGGCCTCGGCCGGCAAGAGAACCTGAAACGGGTACACCCGAGTGACGTTGGAAGTCACTGGCACCACGGTGATCACCCCACGGCCGAGTTGGGCGGCGGTGGAATTGGCACCGTCGTTGGAGACGATGACCGCCGGTCGGCGCCGTGCGGGTTCTCCAGGTAGTGCCTGGCCAAACTCGACCAAGCAGATCTCGCCTCTGATCATCGGGAAAGGCCGTCACCGACGGCGGAATCCCACACCTCTGACTCACCCGAGTCTGCCCATTCCCTCCAAGCATCTGCGTAGGCACCACCAAGTTTCGACGAACGAAGCATCCTGACCGCAGTGTGGACCACAGCCGAACGGGACCCGTATCCCTGGCTCTCGGCGTACTTGTCGAGGAACTCGACATCCTCCTCCGGAAGGCTTACACTGATCTTCATACTGGCAGCATACCAAGGGTAGGATGCTCTAGCTACCCCACGACTCTATGCGATCAAACCTGGAAACGGGACGTGTTGGTCGAGAATGCTGTTCGACCAGGTCGAGGAACTGGTCAGG
>JBFYOJ010000090.1:0-9597 GCA_041303885.1 Acidimicrobiia bacterium
CGAAGGGGCATGGAACTCGGGCGCCGACGAGGAAGGCGGCAACCTCGGCTACAAGCCTCGTTACAAGGAGGGGTACTTCCCCGTCCCGCCCACCGACCACTTCCAGGACCTCCGCTCCGAGATGACAGCCAATCTCGAGGCGGCCGGCATCGAGATCGAGGTGCAGCACCATGAGGTCGGCACAGCCGGTCAGGCCGAGATCGACATGCGATACGACACCCTGCTGCGGACCGCGGACAACGTCACTCTGTACAAGTACATCGTCAAGAACACGGCCTGGGAGTACGGCCGCTCGGTCACCTTCATGCCCAAGCCGATCTTCGAGGACAACGGCTCCGGGATGCACACCCACCAATCGTTGTGGAAAGACGGCGAGCCGCTCTTCTACGACGAGGCGGGTTATGCAGGGTTGTCGGACATGGCCAGGTGGTACATCGGCGGTTTGCTCAAGCACGCCGCGGCCATCCTCGCCTTCGCCGCCCCGACCACGAACTCCTATCACCGGCTCGTCCCCGGCTACGAGGCTCCGGTGAACCTCGTGTACTCGAGCCGAAACCGCTCGGCGGCCATCCGGATCCCGCAGTACTCGCAGGCTCCGGCGGCAAAGCGGCTCGAGTTCCGCTGCCCGGATCCCTCGTGCAACCCCTATCTCGCCTTCGCAGCGATGCTGATGGCGGGACTCGACGGTGTGCAGAACCGGATCGAGCCGCATGAGCCGGTGGACAAGGACATCTACGACCTTCCGCCGTCCGAGTTGGCCGGGCTCCCGTCGGTCCCGGGGAGCCTGACCGAGGCACTCGATGCGCTGCGAGCCGACCACGAGTTCCTGCTGCAAGGTGGGGTGTTCTCGGAGGGTTTGATCGATGCCTGGATCGAGTACAAGATCGAGCACGAGGTCGACCCGGTCCGACTCCGTCCACATCCCTACGAGTTCAGCCTCTACTACGACATCTGAGACGGGGTCCGCTGGGGCTCTCATCTCGCTGCACGACTTACGTTCTACGTTCTACGTAGTTCGTAAGCGAGGGTCCGTCGGCAGACGGGCCCTCGTCTTGCCTGCCGAGTAAGCCGTTAGAAGATCTCCGGGCACCAGGGCTGGGGGTCCCAGGTGAATGCGGCGTCCAGGGCCGCGAGCACCACCGGGTCACCCTCGACCCTCCCGGCGCGGGCCAGCTCCCGGAAGCGGGCGCGGCCCATGAAGCACGCTCCGAGGTCCTCGAGGTCGAGCGACACATCGGGCTCGCCCGTGACCTTCGAGCACTCGGCTCGACCGTCCGTGATGCCCAGCCGGTACGTGCCGGTGACGTCACCCAACGGGTCGGACAACCCGAGCACCACCTCGAGCGGGGCCGAGTAGCTGCGTGCAGACAGTGCGGCCGGCACATCCATGATGCGGACCCAGAGGGAGTCGGAGCGGGTGGTGGAGACGCGGCGGGTCCCGGCGAGCAGATCGAAGATCGGGTCCCAAGGGGGTCTGAGGTCCGCCTCGATCTTCGCGACGAGATCGTGGTTGAGCAGATATGACCAGAGGGCGGCCCAGGCTGCCGGAGTGGATCCCATCAGATCGCGCACGGAGACCTTCCCTGCGCCGTGGCCTTCGAGGAACTCCGACTTGGCCCGGTACTGGGCGAATCCGGTGATCCCCGCGTCACCGTCGACTACCACATACCGGAAAGCGGTCCTCCCACGGCGATCCTTTTCCAGGTCGGCGAATCGGAACTGCTCCCACCAGTCACCGGTCCGTGCGAAGAAACCTGGAACGTCGAGGCGCGCTCCTTCATAGAAGGTGGGGATCAGCTGCGCTGCCTCACTCACCTCGACGACACGAACCGGGCCTGGATCGGGGGCCAGACGGTGGAATCCGACGTGCCGCCGGTCGATCTCGATGTCATGGCAGATCGCGGCACATCCGAAACCGAATCGCCCGTATATGGCGCTGTCCGATGCCCACAGCGCCGCAATGGGCTCCTCGTGCTCCCGCACGTCGTCGAGATGGGCCCGCATCATCCTGCTCATCACACCCCGACGGCGATGGGTCGGTGCCACCGAGACGATCGTCGTCCCTCCGCATGCAACGATGCCGCCCGGTATCGTCATGTCCAGCTCGAACGCCGCCGAGGTGCTGATCATTTGGCCGTCGTCGAACCCGCAACGGGTTCGATGCAACGGGAGACAGGTCCTGAGACGATGGTCGTCGGGGTTGGGTTCCGCCCCGAAGGCAAGCCCGAGGCACTTTCGAAGCGAGTCGAACTCGTCGGGCTCGATGGCCCTGAACTCGATCCCCATCAGGCGTCGGGTGAGGCGGTGCCGACAGCCGTCCGTGCGTTCTCGACCTCCACGTCGAAATCGGTCACGGCGCTGGTGAAGGTGCTGACCGCAGCCCTGCGCAGATCGCCGGGGTCGGTCGACCTCAGCCCGGACAGGGCCTCGTCCGCCGCGCGTGCTGCCAGGCTCGCCTGGCTGGCGAGTGCCTCCTGATTGGCTTCGAGACCAGGCGGTGGGGTGAGGGCGGCTACGGCGTCGGAGAGGGCCTGGGACTGGGTGGCCACCGCCTCCATCCGGCTCTCGGCATCGCCGTACTCGATCTCTCTCGGGTCGGTATCGAAGCCGGCGTTGACCGCGACAAGCTCTGTGTTCAATACCTGGAACTCACCGTTGATGCGGTCCAGCTCCGTGATATACGCATCGGTGCCCGCGACGGTCGTGCCGCTGGTCCCGGGAACCGTGGTCGAGGAGCCACCACCGCCAGGGGTGGTGGTGGTGCTGCCGAGGGCGAGGGTGGTGTTCGGCGATGCCTCGGGAAGGGATCTGACGAAGAAGTAGGTGAACGCGATCATCCCCAGGATGACGAGGGGGAGAATCCAGCGGCCCGGCTTCGGGTCGGGGTTGACTGCCATGACCGCCGAAACGATAGCTGTCGGCGCCGGTTTCCTGATGTTGTCGGGTTGGCATCCCGCTTTGCGTTGGACATCCCGAACAACCCCCTTGAACCGCCGTGGACCAACTCATACCTTCGGTTGCATGGAGCAGGAGAGGAATGAGGTCTACGAGCGAATCCCGTGGGAGAGGCTGGAAGAGAAGAGGTCAGACCACAACTGGTTGATGTTCGGCTTGGCGGGGGCAGTGGTTCTCGGGGCTCTTGCCTACACCCTCGTGGGCAATCGCCCGGTCTCCGTCCCGGCGATGACCACGATCGAGGAGGTGTCGGCCACTGCTGCACCGGCTCCGGCTTCGAACCCGGCGCTGCCCCCGGCTCTGCCGGTCACACCCTCGACCACACCAGTACTGACCGCTGAAGCCGATCTCTTTGCGGTGCATCCGGAGCGCGTCATCGATCGGGTGGCGGCGCAGGCCGAGTGGTTCGTCGCCGAGTATCTGACCGTCGACGGCTCGGAGCAGGGAAAGGAGACCCTGTCGGCTCTCTTGCCCCAAGGTGTCCCATTGCCGGTAGCGCCGGAGGGCACCCGGGTGTTCGTGGAGTGGGTGCGCGCCACGGCAGTGGAGGAGCTCGGCCCTCTCATCTATCGGGTGACGGTCCTCGCCCGCTGTCTCGCCGCGGTTGGAGACGCCGCCTACCAGCGTCAAGCCCCTTTGCAGCTGACGGTCGACATCTCGGTGTCCGATGACACCCCGGTGGTGATGATGCCTCCGGTGGTCGGCCCTGCTCCGCTGGGAGCCCCTCATCAGCCGGCCCTGACCGAGGTGCCCGAGGAGGTAGGAGCTGCGGCCCTGGCGCTGTCGGGGGGGTCAGAGGTCGTTGGTGGCGTCGAGGTGGTCTCGGGGGGATGGCAGGTGGTGTTGCTCGCTCCCGGCCCCGATGGCGTCAGCCGTGCGGTCACGGTCTCTGTGCCTTGAGATCAGGCGCCGAACTCGGTCTCTAGGATCGCAGTGGCGTTGGGGACGATCGAGTCCCAGGAGGCGGTCGGGGTCTTGGAGATGGTGATGAAGTCTGCGGTCATGAAGATGCTGACCACCCCGGGGATGGCGAGCAGATCCCGGGCAAATGGCTCTTCCGGGGTCGAGCCGGCGACATGAGTGATCGGGCCCCCAACCGATTCCCCGACCGAGAACTTCATGGCGTTCGGGTTGGGGGAAACAGCGACGACGACTGGCATGCGAGGCCGAGGCTAATCGGGTGGCGCTGACCATTGGGGTGGACGTCGGGGGGACTTTCACCGACGTCGTCGTTTTCGACGGGGATTCAGTCACAGGTCGAAAGCTGCCCACCACTCCCGATCAATCGGCCGCGGTGATTGCCGCGCTCGCCCAGAGTGGTGTCGGCATGGACACGGTGTTCCTCCACGGGACGACGGCGGGCACCAACGCGCTGATCGAAGGCCGCGGGGCGAGAACCGCCCTGGTCACATCCGAAGGCTTCGAAGATCTCATCGAGATCGGGCGACAGGCCCGTCCCTCCCTCTACGACTCGTTCGTCGACCGGCCTCCACCTTTGGTCGAGCGATCCTTGCGGTTCGGATTCGCCGGTGGCGATCCGGGAGCCCTGATCGGCGCGATTCGTGCCGCCGGGCCTGCGGCGATTGCAGTCGCACTGGTACGTTCGTACGCCGAGCCGTCCGAGGAGCTGGCTCTGGCCGATCGGATCGGTGAAGAGTTGAGCGTCCCGGTCTCGGTGGGGGCCCGGGTCTCCCCAGCCTTCCGCGAGTACGAGCGGATCGCGACCACCGTCCTCAACGCCTTCCTGACCCCGGAGGTGGCCGGGTACCTCTCTCGTCTCGACCAGATGACAGGGGTTGGGCGACGGTTGGTGATGACCTCGTCCGGTGGCCTCATGCCATTCGAGTCGGCCGTCGGGTATGCCGGGCGTTTGGTTCTCTCCGGCCCGGCAGCCGGAGTTGTCGCCGCCACCGAGCTGGGGCGGGCCAAAGGCTACGACTCTGTGATCAGCTTCGACATGGGTGGAACCTCCACCGATGTGTGCCGTATCACCGACAACCCGTCGGCCGCCCGCCAGCGACGGCGCGGTGGGGGATGGGTCAATCGGGTCCCTTCCTTGCCGGTGCGGACTATCGGGGCGGGCGGTGGCAGTCTGGCCTGGGTGGATGATGGCGGGGCGTTGAGGGTCGGCCCCCGCTCCGCAGGATCCGTGCCTGGCCCCGCCGCCTATGGCCTGGGTGGCGACCAGCCCACGGTCACCGACGCCAATGTGCTGCTCGGTCGAATCCCCGGCGGGCTGGCGCTGGGCGGTTCGGTTGCGCTCGACACCGGCGCGGCCAGGCGCGCGATGGCGGAGGTCGGCTCGAGTCTCGGCCTGGACGCGGACACGTCCGCTGCCGGGATCCTCGAGGTGGTCGACACCCATATGGAGCGTGCGCTACGAGCGGTCTCGGTGGAGGAAGGTGCAGACCCGAGAGAGTCGGTCCTGGTGGCTTTTGGCGGCGCAGGAGGGCTCCATGCCTCCCGTCTCGCCAGACGACTCGGGATGCCCCGGACGCTGATACCGCCACTTTCCGGGGTCTTCTCGGCCCTGGGCCTCCTTCTTGCCCGACCCGGCAGCGATGCGACCCGCACCGTCATGATCGATGAGGGCTCTTCGACCCTCCCCGGTGTGATGGAGTCGATCCTGGCCGAGGCACGAGAGGCCTTCTCCAGAGACCACGGTTCGGCGGGAGTTGGTGTCGTTGCCCTGGGAGAGACCCGCTATGTCGGCCAGTCCCATGAGTTGGCGGTCCCTTTGACCGAGAGCTGGATCGATCTCCGCGACTCCTTCGAAGCCGAGCATCGGGCCCGATTCGGCTTCATCCGCCACGATCAACCGATCGAACTGGTGAACGTCAGCTGCGAGGTCACCGGGCCCCCGCCATTGCACTGGGCGGATCTCCCCGCTCTTGTCGTCCATGATCTTCCGAACCCTGAAACCGGCTCCCCCGGAGCCCCGGTCTGGCAGAGGAGCGAGCTACCTCCCGGATTCGAGGCGGCGGGCCCGGCCATCGTGGTCGAGAGCGATTCGGCGGTCTGGCTCGAACCGGATGACCGCATGACGGTCCACGACGACGGGACCCTCGAAGTCACACATGAGTGATCGGGACTATCGGCTCGGGCCGAGGTGAGTCCGCAAGAAATCGACAGTTCGAGAGAAGGCGAGGTCCGCTGCCTCGGGGCGATAGGCCTCCCGCGATGGCTCCGCGAACCAGTGGCCCGTGTCCGGGTAGCGATGGATGGTCACGGCTCGGCCCGCGTCCCGCAATGCCTCCCCGAAGGCACGCACGCCCTCGTCCTCCTCATAAGGATCGTCGGCCGCGAAGTGGCCCAGCACCGGCACGGAGGCGCGGGCAAGGCTCGGCCCAAGCACCGTGCCGTAGTACACGACGGAGGCCGCGATCCGGTCCCGCTCGGCAGCACACCAAATCGACCACGGAGCCCCGAACGAGAACCCGATCGCCCCGAGTCGAGCCTCCGGGCCGAGACGCGCCACCAGATCGTCGACGGCAGCCAGCGCTACCGCGTCGGCCAGCTCCTCGTCGGCTCCACCCGACAGCTCCTCTGCCTCGTCGACTGTCGTCGCGACCTTGCCGGAGACCAGATCCGGCGCCACCACCGTGAACCCTGCTGCAGCCAGGCGATCGGCGTAGGCCGTCATGTCCGCATCCAGCCCCCACCATGCGTGAAACAGCACCACGCCGGGCAAACCCGTGGTTTCGCTGCCTGTCAGGTACTGGCGAGCGGCTGTGCCTGCCGCCTCGATCGTCACCCAGCTGCCCATTTGGTTCTCCTCGATTGGGATCTCGCAGCCTTTATACCCGAGATATGCGGGAGTTACCCTGGCCCGCGGTGGGAACACGAGACGGCCGAGGGTCGAGTTCGAGGGCAGCCCTGGTCGAGTACGTCCAGTCGGAGCTACAGGCCCTCGCCGACCCGGCCAAAGCCCCGGCGATGCAGGCCTACATGAAGACCGAGATGCCCTTCTATGGCGTGCAGACCCCGGCCCGGACCCCGATTCTCCGTCGTCTCGTCGAGGACTTCCCTCCTGAGGACCGGGAGGAGTACGAGGAACTCGTCCTCGGCCTGTGGAACCTCCGGCATCGAGAGGAGAAGTACCTGGCGATCGGCCTTGCCGTGAACCACAGGCGGTTCGTGCTGCCTGAGTCCCTCCCTCTCTACCGGAGGCTGATCGTCGAGGGGGCATGGTGGGACCTCGTCGACACCGTGGCAACCGAACTGGTTCGTCGCCTTGTGGTGGAGTACCCGGCCGAGACCTGGCCCGTGGTGGACAACTGGATAGACGACGATCGCATGTGGTTGCGGAGAAGCGCCATCCTTTGCCAGATCGGGGCGAAGGAGTCGACCGACACCGATCGCCTATTCGGGTTCTGCGCGCGACGAGCGTTCGAGAAGGAGTTCTTCATCCGCAAGGCGATAGGTTGGGCGTTACGCGAGTACGCCCGGGTCGATGGCGGGGCGGTTGCCCGGTTCGTCACCGATCATCGGGGCCAGCTGTCCGGTCTGTCCTACCGGGAGGCCACCAAGCACATCGGGCATCTACTTCCCTGAGGCCTCCAACAGATCCTTGAGGAATCCCAGGTCCCGGGTCACCCACTCCCGGTCACCGGCCAGGGTCTCGTCGGTCATATCTGGAGTGCGGAACAGGGTGAAGATCACCTCGCTGCCCGATCCGTTGGCCACGACCCGCATCGGAGCGTAGACCTCGGTGCCGCTGGGCAGGGTCACGTGGTGGTCGAGCACTCCATGGGCGTTTGGTGGGCCGAACCGGACCGGGACCTGGCCGTCGGGTGAATCGGCCACCAATGGTCACCCTCGGACCTGAGTGAGTCGGCGAGCCCGGTGGCCCAGCGAGGGAAGTTCTCCGGTTGGGAGGCAAAGTCGTAGACGTCGCGAAGAGAGCAGTCGATCGAGATGCTTATGTTGTGAGCTTGATTGATCACAGCCGTGCTCCTGTAATCCCGGGTGGCTCGCCGTTGATTCCCGGACCAGAAATCGAAGGTGCCCGAATATGACCCGCGACCCGATCACCCTCGAAGTCGCCCGGAATCGGCTTGCCTCGGTCGCCGACGAGATGGGGCTGGTCCTCCGCCACACCTCCCTGTCGCCGAATATCAAGGAACGGGCCGACTGCTCGGCTGCGGTGTTCACACCGGAGGGCGAGATGCTGGCGCAAGCCGAGCACATCCCGGTCCATCTCGGCTCCATGCCCGAGTCGGTGAGAGCCTGCCTCGAGCGTTTCGAGCCGGCACCAGGAGTGCAGTTTGCGGTGAACGACCCGTTCGCGGGAGGCACACATCTCAACGACCTGACCTTGGTCGCCCCGGTCTTCATTGGCTCCCGTCACGTGGCCTGGGTAGCCAATAGGGCCCATCACGCCGATGTCGGTGGCGAGGCACCCGGCTCGATGCCGGCCCACGCGGTGAGGGTCGACCAGGAGGGCCACATCGTCCCGCCCACCGTCGCCGTGTCCGACGGTGTGTGGTCCGAGGACTTCGCCGGGCCGTTCGTGGCTGCCTCGAGGACCCCCTGGGAGAGGAGAGGTGACCTCGAGGCCCAGATCGGGTCCAATGCCGTGGGAGCGGCGCGGATGGCGGAGCTGGTTTCCCGGGAGGGGGCGGGTGAGTTCGCCGAACTCACCGGCTCGCTCTTGGATTACGGCGAGCGACGGATGACATCCGCCATCGAGCGGCTTCCGAACGGCGAATACACATTCGAAGACTTCATGGAGCTCGGCGAGTCCGATGTCGCGATCAGGGTGACCGTCTCGATCGACGGGGGGAGGCTCATCGCCGACTTCTCCGGCAGTGACGGCCAGGTGGAGGCCAACTTCAACGCAGTCGAGGCGGTGACCAGGTCGTGTCTGTACTACGCAGTCCGGGTCGCCACCGATCCGACCATTCCGGCAACTGGCGGCAGTTATCGCCCGTTGACCCTGTTGGCGCCGGCCGGCACGGTCGTCAATGCCCTGCCCCCGGCTGCCGTCGCCGCCGGCAATGTGGAGACCAGCCAGCGGATCGCGGACACTCTCTTGGGCGCCCTCGCACAGGTTGCCCCGGACCGGGTGCCCGCAGCGTCGCAGGGGACGATGAACAACGTTCTGCTCGGTAACGACGACTTCACCTACTACGAGACCGTCGCCGGCGGCCAGGGTGGTCGCCCGGGGCGGGCAGGGCAGTCGGGGATCCACACGGGGATGACCAACACCGAGAACACCCCGATCGAGTCGCTCGACGCCCACTATCCCTTTCGGGTGGAGCGGTACACCCTTCGCCGTGAGAGCGGGGGCAGCGGTCTCTTCCCTGGAGGCGACGGAATCGAACGGGAGATCAGGTTTCTCGCTGCGGCCACACTGTCCTTGATGGGCGAGCGACGTCGCCACCGACCCTGGGGTCTGGCGGGGGGAGGGCCGGGGCAGTCCGGTGAGGACTGGCTGATCAAGAAGAGCGGGGCCCGGGAGCGGCTGCCGGGCAAGACGACGGTCCCGGTCGAGCCCGGTGACCGCCTCCTCGTCCGCACCCCCGGCGGCGGTGGGTGGGGTGCAACACGGTCGTGAAAACTACGCTCCACCGGGTGAGTCTGATCGACGAGCTTCGGGCGCTCCTCGGCGTCGACCGGGTCCTCGATGAGCCAGTTGAG
>JBFYOJ010000091.1:0-5573 GCA_041303885.1 Acidimicrobiia bacterium
ACCATTTCGCTCAACCCGTCGATGATGCTCTCCCCGGAAGTGGCCCCGAGGAAGTCAGCGGTAGCGTCGGGGGAGAGCACTTCGCCCAACCCGTCGAGATCGCGTCCGTTGACCAGGTCGACCAGCTCGTCGAGGACGTTGTCGACATCCGCACTGGCGATGCTCCACGCCGGGTCGTCCTCCGGGCCCGCCTCCTCCAGCGATGGGTTGGGGGATCCCTCCGGGTCGGAGTCGATGCCGACTCGGACCGTGACCATGTCGGTCTCGAAGTCGATGCCGGTTTCCTCCACCGCCGACTGGGGCTGATCCCACGAATCGTCGAATTCTCGGTTCACTGCCTCCGCCTGTCCTCTGGATTGTCAGAATGCCCCGGTTACGGAGACCTCTTGTAGAGGCGAAGGTCACCGAATTAACAGCCGGTCGAGAACATGATGAGACCTCTCGTGACAGGAAGCCAACTCGCGCTACAAACCACACTCGACCGACACGGCAAAGAGACGTTCGGCCCTAGCCGATCAGCCGGGCAGAACGGATGATCGACATGACGAGGTAAAGGAGGCCCGATGCTCGGATGGCTCGGCGATATGAATCGGATCACACTGGACAACGACAACTTTCGGACGGTGGTCTACACCGGGGAGCACACCCAGCTGACCCTGATGCACCTTCTCCCCGGAGAAGAGATCGGCTGGGAGTCACATCACGACCGGGACCAGTTCCTGCGTCTCGAGCAAGGCAAGGCGAGAGTCGAGTTCGGCAGCAGCAAGGACTCCGTCGACGAGACACACGAGGTAGAAGACGATTGGGCCTTCATCGTCCCGGCAGGGGTGTGGCACAACGTGGTCAACATCGGCGATGATGATGTCAGGCTCTACTCGCTCTACTCACCACCCGAGCATCCCGATGGCGCGGTCCATCGCACCAAGGCCGAAGCCGCCGCCGCCGAGCACCACTGACGGCGAACCGGAGGTCAGAAGAGGCTCTTTGTCCCTCCGCCATCCACCGAGATGGCGGTGCCCTGGATGTGACGCGCCCGGGGCAGGCAGAGGAACACGGCGAGTTCGGCCACGTCCTCTGGTGTGCCCAGCCTCCGAATCCCTTGGCGTTGGATGGTCTCTGCCAGCATCTCCTCCGGCGTCTTCCCCAGTTGAGCAGCCTGGTTCGTCATCATCTCGGTCAGTCGCTCCGTCTGGACCTGACCGGGATGGATCATGTTGACGTTCACGTCGTCGACCAGGCCCAGGCCGGCGAGGGCCTTCCCGAAGTTGGCCAGGGCCGCGTTGACCGCCCCACCGATAGCGAAGTTGGGATTGGGAGTGCGGGCCATCCCCCCGACGATGTGGACGACGGAGCCATGGCTCTCGGCCAACTCCGGCCAGAACAGGCGGGAAAGTCGCACTGCGCCGAAGAACTTGAGGTTGAAGCCGTCCTGCCAGAGCTCGTCGGGGAGCTCGAGAAAGGGCCCGCTCCGGGTGGCCCCGGCGCAATTGATCAGGATGTCGACGCGATCGAAGGCCGACATCGCTTCTCTGTGGAGGGTCTCGCACCCATCGAGCGTGGACAGGTCGGCAGACACGGGTACAACACGCCGGCCGGTGGCAGACGAAATGGCCGCCCCGGTGGCGTCGAGTGTCTCCTGGGTCCGGGCCGAGATCACCAGATCGGCCCCTTCCTGGGCGAGACCGCTGGCGATCGCTCTTCCGATCCCACGACTTCCCCCGGTGACGACTGCGATCTTCCCCTCTAGCTCCATTGGACCTCCGTTAGGGCTGCGGCACGATACCCGCACCGGGACCGGCCGAACGGAGGTAGTCTATGGCAATGCTGTCGGGGGTCCTCATCGGGATCGCATTCCTCGTTTCCTGCGGGGTGGCTGTGTCCAGGTTGCTCGACCGCATCTCGGCCAAAGGCGGTTCGTCCCATCAGGACGCAACGAAGGTTGCGGCCCAGATACTGGCCGAGGCGAACGCTTTTCGCGGGAGCAGGTCGGATGACACAACCCAATGGGACGGCCAGCGCCGTCTGGCACGACCAGAAGACGGCGAACTGGGTCTGCCAGGGCTCCTCTGGTAAAGCGCGCTCTTCCAACCCACAGCTACCGTCCCCGCGATGCGGATTGCCGTCCTCGACGACTACCAGGGGGTAGCCGGGCCCCTCGCCGACTGGCCGACGCTGGAAGCCGACGTGGTCTTCTTCCACGATCACATCGCCGACCAGGAGCGCCTGTTGCGGGAGCTCGCCGGATTCGACGTGGTCGTCCTCATGCGGGAGCGCACACCATTCCCGAGGTCTACGCTCGAAGGATTGCCCGAGCTGAAGCTGCTCGTCACAACCGGGGCGTCCAACGCCTCGATCGACGTCACGGCCGCGCGCGAGCTGGGCATCGTGGTTTCCGGTACCGATTCACTCCCCCACCCCACCGGCGAGCTGACCATGGCACTGATCCTTGCCCTGGCACGAGGCCTGGTGTCCCAGGTGGGCTCGGTCCGGGCGGGTGGATGGCAGGCCGGTCTGGGCAGGGACCTGCTCGGGTCGACCCTCGGAGTCATCGGGTTGGGACGTCTCGGCTCACAGGTGGCGAAGCTGGGCCTGGCGTTTGGCATGGAGGTCCTCGCGTGGAGCCAGAACCTCGACGCAGCGCGCGCCACCGAGATCGGGGTTTTCCCCGTCTCCATGGAGGAGCTGTTGCGACGGTCAGACTTCGTCACGATCCACCTCAGGCTGAGTGATCGGACCCGCGGGCTCATCGGGCCTACCGAGCTCTCCTCGATGAAGTCCGAGGCCTACCTGGTCAAAACCTCGAGGGCGCCGATCGTCGACGAAGCGGCGCTCCTCGACGCGGTGCAGGACGGTGTCATCGCCGGGGCAGCACTCGACGTCTACGAACAGGAGCCACTTCGGGTGGACCATCCGTTCCGCTCCGAGCCACGGATACTGGCTACGCCACACATCGGCTACGTCACCCGGGAGTCGTACCGGGTGTATTTCGAGGGAGCGGTCGAGGCCATCGAGGCCTGGGCCAACGGGAAGCCGATCCGCCTCCTCACCTGAGTCATGTGTGGAAGTCGGGGTGGCCGAACGGGGTCACGGCCTCACGAAACGAGGCGATCAGTTCCTCGATGCTCATTTCTTCGGGGACCGAGACGGAACGGGCGAACTGCCAGAGCAGAAACGGGTTGGCTCCCATGGCGTAGAGCGCCCCATAGTCGCGGCCCTGCAGAGCTTCCCTCTCCGAAGGGGTCAACGACCCTCCCTCCGGATGGGGCGGGGTGGGTGTTCGAGTGTGGGCCGTCCATCGATCGAGAAAGTCTGCGGAGTCCACTTTGAAGGCAGCCAGTGCCTCGTCGGTTCGATCTACCTCCCACATCAACTTGTTCACCATGTACCGGCTCATTCCAGATCCCAGGAGAAGAAGGGCAGGTTGCCGAAACGGGTGGGCGTGCCTTCGGCAAAGGCCGCCGGCTCGCCGTCGGCCACCGCAAGACAGGTGATGAAATTGAGGAACTGGTAGCTCTCGTTGCCGGCCTCGGTCAGCCGCTGGAAACTGGTGGCGAGCACTGCTGCGCCGACCTCGCCCCGGGCCATCCACATCACTGCCTTCTCGTCAAACCCGGGATCGGGGCTCGCCCCTAGGAATTGGCGGGGACCGCCGAGCTCGTGGGCGAGATGACCACTACCGACAACCAGAACCCGGCGCTCGCCCGGAAACGACCGGATTGCCCTGGCGAGATGTGCTCCCAGCTGGGCGAAACGCGCCGCGGTTGGGATGGGAGGGGAGTTGCAGTTGGTGAACACGGGAACCACCGGGAGCTCGAGTCGTGGGGTGAGGAAGTGGAGCGGGACGAGGAACGAATGGTCGAGCCAGGGCTCGTCGCTGAAGGCGAAGTCGAAACCGGGGGCCAGGTCGCGCCCTCCGAGCAGGTGGGCGGCCAGGTCCGGGTCCCCACCCACCCAGGTCGGCTCGAGACCGAACACCCGTCTTTCGTTGGGATGGCCCGCTCGTATGTCCGGCGACTTCCCGATCATGAACGCCGGCATGTTCGACATCATCAACATGTGGAAGTGATCGGAGGCGATCATGACGATGACGTCGGGCTTCAACTCCTCCACCATCCTGCTGAGGCGATCGAAGTTGGCGGCCACGGAAACCAGGTCCTCCGGAGTCGATTCACGCAGGGCGGCCCACATCAGGGGATTGTGGGTGACCCCGATGACGCCGACGATCTCAGCCATCGACGACCGCGCCGATGAGACCGACCTCCTCGAGCAACCGGGCCAGTTGAGCGCGCTCTTCGTCGAGAAACGCCGCGGCGTCCCCCGGGCCGAGGTAGCAATCGAACCAGAGATTCTCGTCGAGGAGCCCTCCCCATTCCTCGGTCTGGATTGCCGCAGAGAGGACATCGGACCAGCTCTGCACGACGTCCCGGCCAACTCCGGGTGGACCAACCAGGCCACGCCACGTGCCCCTGACGCAGGGAACGCCCAGCTCGGTGCAGGTCGGAGTCTGAGCGAAGACACCACCGAGACGGCCGGGGGAGGTCACCATCACCGGGGTCACCACGCCGTCACCGATGCCGGCGACTGCGCTGACCGCGCTGACGATCGCAATCTCGGCCGAGCCCGCCACGACATCGGCCAGGGCATCCGGCGCCGATTCGAACACCCGGATGTGCACCCGGTCGAGGGCAGCGCCGAGATGACCGGATATCTCGGCGAGGACGAGGTGATTCATGTTGCCCAATGCGGTGGCAAAGGACACAGTGGCGGCGCGGTTGCTCAGGGCTTCCAGGAGCCCTGCCGGGCTCTCCAAGGCCGAGCCCCTGCCCACAACGAGCGCGCTGTGCTCGGTGTACAACATGGCCAGCGAGGTGAGGTCCCGGTGGTGGACGCTCGAATCTCCGAGCAGTGCGTTCGTGAGCAGAGTTGGGGAGCTGACCGCGGCCAGGTCGGCCCTACCCTCGCTCAGGATCAGCCGATCCCACCCATTGCCACCACCGCGACCGGGGACATTGGTGATCGACACCTCGTGGCCGAGCACCGACGCGATGGCGCGAGCGGCACGATCCTGCCCGCCACCTGGTGGGGTACCGGCGATTATCTCCAGACTCACTGGGCAGCGAAGTTAACCGGGCAGAGAGCCAACCGCCTCTCTGGATATCATCCCCGGGTGGCTCCCGCGATCATCCGGGCGGTGGAGACGACCGCTCTCCGCTTTCCCCTGGCCAAGCCGATATCCAGCTCACTGGCCTCTTACTCCCACGTGGACGCCACTGCGGTGGTTCTCCGAACAGAGGACGGTCTCAGCGGCTTCGGCATGACCGCCGGGCTCGGTGGATCGGCTGGCGCCGCGATCAAGCCCTACATCGACGATGAGCTGGCTCCTCTGGCGGTCGGCCAGGATGCCCTGTGCCCCGAAGCCCTCTGGCACCGGATGTGGAGCCCGAACAAGCCCAGGGCCCGAGGAGGAATCGGTGCTTGGGCGCTGTCCGCCGTAGACATCGCGTGCTGGGACCTGATCGGCAAGAGGGCCGGGCTACCCGTCCATCGGATTCTCGGTGGGTTTCGAGAGGACG
>JBFYOJ010000092.1:0-4874 GCA_041303885.1 Acidimicrobiia bacterium
GGGTAGGAGCATCTGTGACAGCTGGCTGCCCGGCCCGCGGTCGAATCATCGCCATACGGGAGTGGTGAAAAGGGCGCGTTGGACGTGAGGTTGGATGCCGTGATCAGTAGATCCCCCTGGCGCATCGGCTCTCTCCTCACTCGTGCCTCCCAACACGTCCCGGGGTCATTATCCCGCGCCGGGATCAGGGCTGAATGGGCTGTTCGACCTATGTGCTCAGACTCGCGCTAGCGCGTGCTCGAGATCGGCGATGAGGTCTTCAGCAGCCTCGATCCCGACGGAGAGACGGATCATCGCCTCGGTCACGCCGATCCGCTTCTTCGTCTCAGGATCGACGTTGGCATGGGATGTTGTCCACGGGTGCGAGGCGATCGACTCGGTTCCCCCGAGCGAAGTGGTGTGGGTGATCAGCCGCATGCCATCCAGAAGACGAAAGGCCTCGTCCTTCCCGCCGACGACGTCGAAGGAGATCATCGCCCCCCCCGATGTCCACTGGCGCTTGGCGAGGTCCGCGATCGGATCATCGTCATCGATGAGGCCAAGATACCTGACCCCGGCGACCTTGGGATGCCCGGCCAGAAAAGAAGCAACCTTCGCCGCGTTGGTGGTCTGCTTCTCCACTCTGATCGCATAGGTCTCCATGCTTCTCCCCAGGAGCCAGGCAGTGTGCGGGTCTGCAGTGGTGCCGATCCGATACCGCATCGTCTTGAGTGGAGCGATCAACTCGGCGGAGCCGGTCACGACTCCCGCCACGAGGTCGCTGTGCCCGCCGAAGTACTTCGTGGCCGAGTAGACGACGAGATCGGCGCCGTGCTCGAGTGGCCGCTGTGCATAGGGACCGAGGAAGGTGTTGTCGACAATGGTCAGTGCCTTGTGATCGGGTGTTGAGTGCTCCGCGGCCAGTCGTGAGGCCATGTCGATGTCGAAGACATCGTTGCTCGGGTTGGCCGGCGTCTCCACGTACACGGCACCCAACCGGCGGTCGCCGATCAACGATTCGATCTCGGACTCGGTCGCGTCGGGCCCGAACGAGGCCACCACATGACCGAGTGGCTCGAGAACCTTGTAGAGCATGGTGTTGGTCCCGCCGTAGATGGGGGCGCTGTGCAGGATCAGGTCGCCCGGTCGGACGAACTTGAGGAAGGTGGTGAAGATCGCCGCGGTGCCGCTGGAGAAGAGGAGGGCGGACTCGGCGCCGTCCCACACCGCGAGCCGACTCTCCACGATCACCAGATTGGGATGGTCCATCCGCGTGTAGATGAACCCGACATCCTCACCTTCACGAGGCGGCTCTCCCCCATAGACGATGTCGAAGAGCCGTTCGGCGGCCGCGGCCGACTCGAAGACGAACGTCGAGGTCTGGAACAGCGGCGGTTTGAGGGAGTCGAGGCCGTTGGCGGGGTCCCAGCCCATCTTCATCATCTCGGATTCGGGGTTGGTGCGCCGACCCCCGGCCTGGTCTGTCATGACCAGAGCTTATTGGCCGCCGATAGGTCGGGAAACCTTCGATAATCACGATATGGCCAGGTCAGATCGTGAGTGATGTCGCCTCGGCAGTGGCTGTCCTCCGTTCTACCGACCGGATACTCGTGTTCACTGGTGCAGGGATCTCCACAGAGTCGGGGATACCCGACTTTCGCGGCCCGGACGGCTTGTGGACCAAGGTCGATCCCGAGGACTTCCACATCGACCGGTTCCGCTCCAATCCGGAGCTGAGGATGCGTGGCTGGAGGATGCACATCGACGGCGAGCTCTGGGGGGCACGAGCGTCGGTCCAGCCCAACCCGGGACACGCCGCCATCAAGAGACTGGCCGACGGAGAGCGACTGGCCGGCGTGGTCACTCAGAACGTGGACGGCCTCCACCACGAATCGGGTCTGGAGGACGATCTCGTGGCCGAGCTCCATGGCAACGTGAGACGGAGTCGCTGTCTCGACTGCGACCTGGTCTGGGACACCGAAGAGGTGCTCGGCTGGGTGGAGGCGGGTGACCCCGACCCCGCCTGCCCGGGATGCGGCGGAATCGTCAAGACTGCCACGGTCATGTTCGGCGAGCTCCTCCCCGAGCTCGAGATGAGCAAGGCGATGCGTTTCCTGGCGATCGCCGATGCCGTCCTGGTTGTCGGATCGACGGTGGCGGTATGGCCGGCCTCGGACGTGGTCGTGCGGGCCGCCTTCCGCTCTCTCCCCATAGTCGTCATCAACAAAGGCCCAACCGAGGCTGATCACCTGGCCACCGTCAAGCTGGACGCCGGGATCGGCGAGGTCCTCCCCGAAATCGTCGACGCCGTCCTGTCCGGCTAGCCCCCAGTGAGACGCTCCACGACCGGCGCCATCGCGGCCAGATCGGGCTGATAGAAGCTGTAATAGGAGATCCCGTATTCCTCACGGCGACGCTCCATCGTCTCGCAGATCTCCTCGACCGAGCCCACCAGGACCTGGGGGGATTCGCCAACCACCGCCGGATCGGAACCGGTCTCGGCCCCGATCCGTTCCAGGACTTCGCCCGACGAGTGGGTCACATGGGCCTCGAACACGAGCACGTTGAGCTCGATCCGGTCGAAGCGGTCGCCGGCTGCTTCCCGGATCCAGCCGAGCTTCTGTTCCACCAGGTCGCGGGCGGCGGAGACCACACCCTTGTCCAGCTGGCCCCGGTGCCCCTGGTCGAGACGGACACTGATCCCCACGATGTCCGCCTCCCTCCCGGCCAGGGACAGGATCCTCCGGGCCCCTCCGGCGATGAGCAGCGGGGGATGCGGCTTCTGCGCCGGTTTGGGGTGACCATCGAGTTCGACGGAGTAATGCCTTCCCTCGTATCGGAAGGGTTGGGGAGCCCACAGGCCTTTAATCACCTGGATCGCTTCCTCCAGCCGTTCCACCCTCACCCCCGGCGGATCCATGGCGATCCCCGGGCCCGTGTAGTCCTCGGCGAGCCAGCCGGCCCCGATCCCCAGCTCGACTCTTCCTCCCGAGAGCAGATCCAGGGTGGCCATCTCCTTGGCGAGAAGGGCAGGGTGACGGAAGTCGTTGGCCAGGACCAAGGTCCCGAGCCGGAGGTCGGTCCGGTCGATGGCGGCGGCAAGGGCGGTGGTGGGGGCCAGCCTCCCTCCGAAGTGGTCGGCCAGGGTGACGATCGAGTAGCCCAGGTCCCTTGCCTGACGCAGCTGAGCCTGCCACTCATCGGCGTTGGTCGCCCCCAGCTGGGCCCCGAAGCGGAAGGCTCTCATCGACGCGATGCTATGTGGTGAGGGTGCGACGACCCCAAATCGGGAGCGAGCAGCGCCGGCCTCCAATACCTTGTCAGGCATGGACACAAGACCGCTCACCATCGAGGACGCCCCTGAAGTGACCGCGCTGGTCAACCGCTTCGAGCGATTCTGGGGCCTGCCCCTGGTCACACCCGCCGCCCAGGTCGAGGATGACTTCACCGAGCCGTTCGTCGATCTGGCTCTCGACAGCCGCGGCTATTGGATCGGCGACAGCCTGGTCGCTTATGGGCTGGTGTGGCATCGCCCCAGCGGGGAACGACTCGAACGCGCCTACCTCCAGGGCGTAGTCGACCCGGATTGGCGTGGTCAGGGGATCGGTCGGCACCTGTTCGGATGGGAGATGGAGCGGGCTCGAGAGAGCCTCGCCGCCCGCGATCCGTCTCTTCCCTGGTTCATCAGGGCGGACGAATGGGATTGGGTCGAAGACGCCCATCGCCTGTACAGGCGCTTCGGACTGGCACCGGTCCGCTTCAACAAGGAGATGATCCGGCCGCTGGAGATCCACGTGCCGGTCGACGTCCCCGACGGCATCGAGATCGTGCGCTGGGACCGTGGCCGGGACGAGGACGCCCGCCAGGCGCAGAACGAGGCCTTCGCCGACCATTGGGGCTCGACTCCGGTCGATGCCGAGAGCTTTCAGCATCGGTTGGAGGCGCCCGGGAACCTCCTCGACATCTCCTTCTTTGCACTCGCCGATGACGAGGTGGTCGGGATCTGCCTCAACGGATCGTTCCCCGGCGACGAGGCAGTAACCGGCCGGCGCGAGGGGTGGGTGCTGACACTGGGGGTGAAGGCGGCACACAGGGCGCGGGGCTTGGCCAGCGCCCTGATATCCACATCGTTGAACGCCTTCCTCGACGCGGGAATGACCCACGCGATGATCGGGGTCGACTCGGAGAACCCCACCGGCGCGTTCCGGCTGTACGAGAGTCTCGGGTTCGAGGCGATACATGGCACGATCACCTCCGAGCTCCAGGTGAACAGCCCAGCCCTCACCACTTGACGACCGAGTGAAGCGGCCCCCACCCGAGTCGCGATGAGAACGATCATGATCAGGTCTCGATTGTGGGCGCCGGCGGTACGCTGGGGTCATGTCCGGGTACCAACCGCGTCTCGACGACATGATGTTCTCTTTGACCAAGGTTGCCGGGCTGGAGTCCATCTCAAAGCTCGAGGGCTACCAGCACGCCGACCCCGAGACCGTAGGCACGATCCTCGAAGAGGCGGGGCGGTTCTTCTCCGCGGTGATCGCCCCGCTCAACCGTGTCGGTGACCAGCAAGGATCGGTCCTCACGGAGGCGGGTTCGGTCAGGACTCCCGATGGCTTCAAAGAGGCGTACCGCAAATACGTCGAGGCCGGCTGGGCGGCGGTCCACATGCCGGAGGAATGGGGCGGCGGTGGCCTTCCCTACGTCATCGGGGTGGCCATCCAGGAGATGTTCAAGACGGCGAACATGGCCTTCGCCCTCGCCCCCACCCTCACCCATGGCGCGGTCGAGGCCCTTCACCAGCACGGATCGGACCAGCTGAAGAGCAGATACCTCGAGAAGCTGGTGACCGGCGATTGGGCCGGGACGATGAACCTCACCGAGCCCGAAGCCGGGTC
>JBFYOJ010000093.1:0-10648 GCA_041303885.1 Acidimicrobiia bacterium
CGAAATGAACATGCTCGGGCGGCTCCTCCAGAGTCTTGAGAAGGGCGTTCCCTGCCGCCTTGGAGAGCATGTGTGCCTCGTCGAGGACGAAGACGCGTTTCGACGTGGCCGAGGAGGCAACGGTCGTCACGCTGACCTTGATGTCGCGGATGTCGTCGACCGAGTTGTGCGAGGCGGCATCCAGTTCGAGGACATCCAAAGACGAGCCCTCGGTGATGGCGACACAACTGGAGCACACATTGCATGGGGCGCCATTCGGGGCCCGGTTCACACAGTTGAGTGCCTTGGCCAGGATGCGGGCTGTGGTCGTCTTTCCCGTTCCCCGCGGGCCGGTGAAGAGGTAGGCATGCGCCACCCTCCCGTCTGCGACCTCCCGAGAGAGAGTCGTCGTGATGTGTCCCTGGCCGATCACATCGTCGAAGGTCTGGGGCCGGTACTTGCGATAAAGGGCCTGGTACTCCACCACCGCCTACGGTAACCGGGCGGGGTGACATGAGTCCGAGCCGGACATGGCTTTCACGGTTGCACTGAAGGGTGTCCTGCGTATCCGATGTTTATTTGTGCCTCGAAGCCGTCGATACTTGCCGACGTGACTCAGCCGCTCATCGAAGAGCCATCGATCGACCTGGCGGACGCCCCACCGGCCGTTTGGGCCAGGGGGCTCGTCCGCAAGTTCGGGAAGACCGTCGCCGTCGACCATGTCGACCTCTCGATTGCCCCTGGCGAGTTCTATGGGCTGCTCGGTCAGAACGGCGCCGGGAAGACGACCACCATCAAGACGATCGTCGGATTGCTCCGGCCCAATGAGGGAAAAGTCGGCATCGGCAGGTTCAACACCTGGGAATCCCCGACCGAGGTCAAGGCCCGTATCGGAGTCCTCCCCGAGGAGTTCAACCTCTACGAACGCTTGACCGGTGCCGAGTTGCTCGACTTCACCGCGGCAATGCATGGCCTCGACCGCGCCGAGGCCATCCGTCGCCGCAATGAGCTGCTCGACCTCCTCGACCTGGCCGAAGCCGGGTCGAAGCTGGTCGGCGACTACTCACGAGGGATGAGAAAGAAGGTCGCCCTGGGGGCGGCGATCATTCATCGTCCGCCCGTGCTCTTCCTCGACGAGCCGTTCGAGGGGGTCGACGCCGTCTCCGCCCGTCTCATACGCAGCCTGCTCCAACAGGCGGCTCAGGGTGGCACCACAATCGTCTTCTCCTCGCACGAGATGCACCTCGTCGAGAAGCTCTGCACCCGAATCGGGATCATGGTGGCCGGCAAGCTCACCATCGAGGAAACCCCGGAAGGTCTGTGCCGGATGATGGGTGTCGACAATGTCGAGGACGCGTTCATAGCTGCAGTCGGTGGGCGCACACCGGACTCATCGTGGTACGCCACCTAGTCGGCCTCAAGGCCCGGCTCACCTGGAACGGGTTCCGGAGCGACCGGCAGAGGAAGATCGGTCTTCCCGTTGCCCTCGCCCTGCTCACCTGGGCGGGTGTCTGGCTGGCCAGGTCCCACTACGAGACCGCCCAGCTGCTCAGCGAGTCGGATCCCGCTGCGCTGTCGGAATACATGGGATGGGCTGCACTATTCCTGTTCCTGGTGTGGGTCACCCTCCCCGTGATCATCTTCCCGCTCGACGAGAACCTCGACCCACAGCAGTTGGCAACACTTCCGATCACACCGAACCGGATGCTGGCCGGGCTCGCCATCGCCGGGCTGGTGGCTCCTTCGACTGTCGTCCCCATCCTCGTGATCGCATCCAACTCGGCGATCCTGTCCGGGGGATGGTGGATGGCGCTGCCTGCCGGGCTCATCTACATCGGGCTGCTCGCCGTCGGCGGCCAGCTCTTCTCCGCGGCGATCTCGGGGATCCTGCGCACCCGAAGGGGCCGCGACATAGCCACGTTCCTGGTCCTCGGGCTGGCGGCAGGCTCGTTCTTCATCTATCGCTCGGTGAGCAGCTCCGTCGCCGAGTCGGGCGTGGCGGACGCGGTGCTATCACAACCGATCATCGGCTGGTGGCCCCTGATCCCGCCCGTGGCCACCCAGAAAGCGATGATCGACGCGGCGGCCGGGGATCCTTTCACAGCGGTGCTCGCACTGATCGCGGCCGGAACCGGCCTCATCGTCCTGGCGCTCGCCTGGCGAAGGCTGCTCGGCTGGCTGCTCACCACGCCCGCCCAGCAGAGCGCTCCCGCTACGAAGGCGCGGAGGAACGGGATGGCGACAGCTCCCTGGGGAGTGGTCGCGACGATGGCACGCAAGGAGTTTCGGTTCTACGTGCGAGACCCCCGTCAGCGCCTGGTATGGACCGGAACCGTGATCTTCGTCGGTTTGGCCGTCGGTGGCGCCGTGATGAACGCCACTGGATTCTTCGACATCAGAGGTCAGGAGTGGGGCCCGCTGGTGGCACCGGTGCTGGTCCTCTTCGTAGGGCTCCCGATCGCACTCAATCTCTTCGTGTGTGAGCGCAACGCGGCCAGCTACCTCTTCGTGCTGCCGCCAAAGCCGCACCAGATCCTGCTCGGCAAGAACCTGGCCGTGGCGACCGCCCTCGGTGTGGAGACCATCCTGCTCACCGTCGGTCTGGCCGCTTTCACCGGGCATTGGACCTGGGTCTGGCTCGCCTTCCCGTTGACCATCGCCGCCGTCGGTTGTCAGCTGGCGGTGGGGAACCTCGTCTCAGTCCTCACCCCGTTGCGTCTCCCGCGGGAGGGCACCGACGTGTTCGCCCAATCCACCGAGCAGGGCTGTCTCGCCATCGTCAGTCAAACCGTGTCGTTCTTCGCCATCGGTCTTCTACTCGTCCCGCCGGCTTCGGTCGTCGTCCTCACCGTGTCTTTCGGAGAAGTCCTCGCCCCATGGATCGCGGCGGTGGTCGCCATCGGGTGGGGGCTGGTGTTCTACCTGCTGTCTCTCTTCGTATCCAGCCGCCTGCTCGGCCGCCGCATGCCGGAGGTCCTGGCCTGGGTCCAGGTCGTCTAGGGGGTTGTCAGCCTCGCTTGGCGACGACCCGCGCCACCACCACCCAGCTGACCGCGGTCCACACCAGGAGGATGGCCAGGGAGCGGCCGACGTCCACGGCCAGTCCGTCGGTGAGCCCGCTCCGGATCAGATTCGACATGTGATAGAACGGCAGGATCTGATGCAGCGTGGCTGCCCAGTCGGGAAACCGGTCTATCGGGATCACGATCGGTGAGAAGAGCAGGACCAGGAAGATCACGATGTTGGTGATCAAAGTGGTGATGCGGGGCTCGGGAATGGCCATCGCCGTGCCATAACCCACCGAAGTGGCCATCAGAGACGCCAGCACCGCGAGAGGGATCACCACCCACGAGAAGGTGAGGGTCACATCGAATTGGAGCGCCGCCAGCCAGGTGGATAGTGCGGCGATCGGCAGGGCGATCAGGGTGAAGACGGTGAATGACGCGGCCACCGGTACGAGCCTCGGAACCGGCAATGACCAGGTGAAGTCCAGGGTCCCCTTCGTCTTCTCCAGCATCACCGAGATCGGAACGAGCACGAACCCGATCGGGATCAGGGCGAGGGCGGGTATCCCCGACACGAGGTAGAGCGCGCTGGCGGGATCGATCGAGCCCAGATAGAACTTGTACATGATGGCGGCGCCGACCCCCATCACGATCTGGGTGAAGATCAGACCCACGAAGAACACCCGCTGCTGGGCCACCACCCAGCGCAGCATTTTCACATAGCTCTCCCGCCAGTACCCGAAGCCATTGCGGACCGGCGTCTCCAGGGTCAAGGCAGTCACTTGCGCCTCCCAATGACCAGACCGGTGACCAGTACCGAAGCCAATGTCCACCCGAGCACGATCGAATAGGCCAGTCCGACGTCATCCACCACGCCCAGGGTCAGGCTGTCCCGAACCACCACCCCCATGTGATAGAAGGGAAGGACCAGGTGCACGTTCTGCAGCCACTCGGGGAGGTTCTCCAGCGGATAGGTGATCGGGGTGAAGCCGAGGACCCCGAAAGCGAGCACCTGCGACACGAGCTGGGTCAGCGACGGGCTCGCGATAGCGTGGGCTATGGCGTATCCGATCAAGGTCCCGCTGACCACGACGAGGACCACCGCTGGGATCACCAGCCACGACACGTAGTACGTGACGTCGAGCCGCCATGCCGCCACCACCAGCGCCACCAGCATCGAGGGAACGCTGACGATGGCACTGAGGATCACCCAGGCGACCACGCTGGCCGACCGCGGGATCGGAAGCGACCAGCTGAAGTCGTAGGTGCCGGCCTCCTTCTCCCCGGCGACGACCTGAGGGGTCACCACCAGCCCGACCAGGATGAGAGTGATGATGGCAGCGCCGGTGGCCAGGTAGAGACCTGTCGTGGGGCTGACCTCGACATAGAACAGGCTCATCCCGATCGAGAACCCGGCTGCCACGAGCATCTGGACCACGACCATCACCGGGAACACGAGCCGCATCGACGTGAGGTGCCAGCGGAGCATGGCGCCGAGGCTGCGGAGCCAGTGGGTCGACCCAGCCCTGATTGCCGCGGGAGGACCGATGGCGATCGAGTCTGTGGTCACGATGCCATCTCGGCGTTCTCCTCCGACACGTGCCCGGTGAGACGGATGTAGGCGTCTTCGAGTGTGATGGCCCCAAGGGCGTATTCCTCGGCAACACCGTCGCTCATCAGACGCTGGGCCCAGGCGATCCCGTCGCCGGCATCGACCTCGTTTATGGTCGAGATGAGGTTGTTCCCGACTCTGGAGTGATGACGCACCATCGGTGGAAACGGCGGATCGGGGGCTCCCGGAACCAGCATCACCTGGAGTCGGAGACATCCCCGATCGGCGATCTTGAGCGAGGAAGGGGTGCCCTCGGCCAGGAGCTCGCCGTCGGCGATGACGGCGAGCCGGTCGACCGCCTTCTCTGCCTCCATCACGTTGTGTGTGACCAGGAACACCGATGCTCCCATCTCCCCGAGGAGACGGATCTGCTCCCAGAGGAGACGGCGGCGGAGAGGGTCGACGTCGTTGGTCGGCTCGTCGAGGATGACCACCCGGCCCGGGACCACTGTCACCATCACGAACCCGACCAGCCGGCGAACCCCGCCGGACAGCTTGGCACCAAGGGTGTCCCGCCATTCCTCGATCTGCATCGCCTCGATCATCTCGTTCGCGCGCTTGACGATTGCGGCCCGGTCACCACCGCGGATCTCTCCAGTGAGTTGGATCGCCTCATGGAGCTTGAATGACTCGATCGGCATGGGCGCCTGGGGCAGATACGAGCAGAGCTGACGAGCGGCATCGGGATCGGCGACGAGATCGTGCACACCGAGGTGTATCGAGCCCGAGTCGGGCTTGAGGAGACCGATCACCTGTTTGACCAGTGTCGACTTCCCGGCTCCATTCGGCCCGAGTAGCCCGTATACCTCGCCCGGATGCACCTCGATGGAGATGTCCCGATTGGCGTAGGTCTTGCCCCCGTCATAGCTCTTGGTGACGCCATTGGACCTGAACACCCACTCGCCACCGGTCTCGAAACGACTCAAAGTCTCTCTCCTTTCACCGGGCCGACCATCGGGAAGAAGACAAAGGAGAAGGCGCCCTTGCTGCCATCCCGGTCATCTAGCGCGCTCATCTCTTCGACCCGTTCGCCAATCCGCCCGGCAAACCTACGCGCGTCGTCCTCGGTCATCGCAGCACGGTGCGTCCCAGGGTCCCCACCAGAGCGGCGACGGGGACCTCGACCGCGGCGAAGTGCTCCTCCAGCCCATAGGTGCCGCAACGGGCCGTTCAGTAGCTCGAAGCCGCGGACGTCCTCGACCTCGTTGCTGAAGGTTCAAACTCGGCCGATTCCTCCTGAATCGCCCCAGACGACCGCTCATGGTCCCGGCACCGTCGCCGTACCATTCGGGAGAGCGAAATGACGGCCTCCGCACTCACCTTGACCGAGAACGCCCTGGCGGTGCTGGAACGCCGTTATCTGCTCCGCGACGAGAGCGGTCGACCCAGTGAGGCGCCCGAGGAGATGTTCCGACGTGTCGCCCGGGACATCGCCTCCGCGGAGGCCATGTGGGGTGGAGACCCGGAGCGTTGGGAGCAGGAGTTCTACCGTCTGATGACGGCACTGGACTTCCTTCCCAACTCGCCGACACTGATGAATGCGGGTAGGGAGTTGCAGCAACTGGCGGCCTGCTTCGTCCTTCCCATCGACGACTCCCTCGACTCGATCTTCGAGACCCTCAAGTTGACGGCAAAGATCCACCAGTCGGGTGGCGGCACCGGCTTCTCCTTCTCCCGGCTCCGGCCGCAGGGAGACATGGTGCGGACCACGCGGGGGATCTCCTCGGGCCCGGTATCGTTTCTCAAGATCTACGACTCGGCCACCGAGCACATCAAGCAGGGCTCGTTCCGGCGCGGCGCCAACATGGGGATCCTGGCGGTCACGCATCCCGACATCCTCGAATTCATCTCCTCCAAGCGGGACGGAGAGATAACCAACTTCAACATCTCGGTGGGACTCACCGAGAGATGGATGGGTCTGGCAAAGACGCAATCCGACTACGAACTGCTCAGCCCGCGCACCGGCGAGCCGGTCGGAACCCTCAATGCCGGATCTGTCTACAGGGCCATCGCCGAGGCGGCCTGGGCGACCGGTGACCCCGGGATCATCTTCCTCGACCGGATCAACCATCCCCGCACCAATCCCACTCCACAGCTGGGGCGGATCGATGCCACCAACCCCTGCGGAGAGCAACCGCTCCTCCCCTTCGAGGCTTGCGTTCTCGGCTCGATCAACCTCGGCCATTTCGTCTCCAAGGGCGAAGTTCGCTGGGGTGCCCTGGCCGAGACCACCCGAATGGCGGTTCGCTTCCTCGACAACGCGGTGGAGCGCTCTCGCTACCCCCTGCCCGAGATCGAGCAACTGCACAAGCACGGCAACCGGAAGATCGGGGTCGGGATCATGGGCTGGGCCGACCTGCTCGTCAATCTCGGCGTGCCTTATGACAGCGAGCCGGCACTCGACCTGGCAGAGCGGGTGATGGGCTTCATCCAGCAAGAGGCTGACGGGGCCTCTGGTGAGCTCGCCTCGGAGCGAGGTTCGTTCCCCAACTGGGAGGGCTCCGTCTACGGCCAGGATGGTTGGAACCGACCGATGCGCAATGCCACGCGCACGACGATCGCGCCCACCGGGACTATCTCGATCATCGCAGCCTGCTCGTCGGGCATCGAGCCACTGTTCGCGCTCAGCTACCACCGGAAGGTCATGGAGGGGGCAGTGCTCATCGAGGTCAACCCGGACTTCGAGTCGGCGATGCGCGATCTTGGTCTCTGGAACGAAGACATCGGCGAGCAGCTCGCCGCGCGCGGAGGGATACGTGGCCTCGGTGTCGCCCCTCCGGACATCGAACGGATCTTCGGCATCGCCCACGAGATCGACCCGGAGTGGCACATCCGGCATCAGGCGGCATTCCAGCGCCATGTCGACAACGCAGTTTCGAAGACCATCAATCTCCCCAGGGAGGCGACGGTCGACGATGTCATGAACTCCTTCAGCCGGGCCTTCGAACTCGGGTGCAAGGGGATAACCGTCTACCGGGATGGGTCGAAGACATGGCAAGTCCTCAACCGGGGCCGACCGGTGGGGACCGACCTGGGCACCATCGAAGGTTCGCCACCCTCGATCCGCGAGGACATGCCGCTGCTTCCTCCAGCCCGGGGGCAGAGTGTCCTCGAGGTGTGCCCGGTGTGTGGCCAGCCCGCCTTCGAGTTCGCCGAAGCATGCGGCAAGTGCCACTCCTGCGGTCACTCCACCTGTTGACCCGGCGAGGCGCGGTGCCAGTTCCCGAGGCGCCCTAGCCTGACCGGATGGACGGAATGCTGAGACGGGCTCGCGTCGAACGGGAACGCATGGAGCACGAGCTCCTCGCCCCGCTGGCCACCAAGGCGAACGAGTCGGCCGGCCGCGCCGAGCCGGAAGACCCGGACGAGTTCCGCACCGCTTTCGAGAGGGACCGTGATCGAATAGTCCACACCAAGGCCTTTCGCCGCCTGAAGCACAAGACCCAGGTGTTCCTGAATCCCGACGGCGACCACTTCGTCACCCGAATGACGCACACCATCCAGGTGACCCAGGTGGGTCGGGCGATCGCCCGGGCACTGGGTCTCAACGAGGACCTGACCGAGGCCATCTGCCTGGGTCACGATGTCGGCCACTCACCGTTCGGGCACACCGGGGAAGAAGCGCTCTCGCCGTTCAGTGAGGGAGGTTGGCTCCACTCGGCCCACGGCGTCCGGACTCTCACCTTCCTGGAGCCACAGAATCTCAGCGAAGAGGTCCTCGACGGGATACGCGCCCACTCATGGCGCATCGACCCCCCTCCCCTGACCCCGGAGGGGATGCTCTGCCGGTACGCAGACCGAATCGCCTACCTCACCCACGATGTCGCCGATGCACTCAGGGCGAATGTGATCGAGTACAAGGAGATCCCCACCCGTGCTTTGACCACCTTCGGTGCGACGTCCCGGGAATGGATCGGGTCCCTGGCGATCTCGGTGATCGAGGCCAGCCACAAGTCGGGCAATGTGGAGATGGACCCCCATGACGAGTCGGTCATGGACGAGCTGCGGGAATTCATGTTCGAGAGGGTGTACATCAACCCTGACAGCGAGACCCAGAAGCAAAAGGCGATCATCGTCATCCAGGACCTGGTTCGCTGGTTCACCGACCACCCACTCGAGGTGCCGGACTCATCGACCACGGCGGATGCGGATCCGCTGCAGCGGGCCATCGACTATGTCGCCGGCATGACAGATCGATTCGCCCTTCACACCCATGACCGCTTGTTCCGGCCGACCCTGCTCGACTGAGTCTGATCGATCGACATAATCTCGGCTCGTGCTCTCCCTGACCGATCTGCACAAGAAATATGGCGAGGTGGTCGCTCTCGACGGTTGCACCTTTGGGGTGGCCCGAGGTGAGATTCTCGGCTTTCTCGGCCCGAACGGCGCCGGCAAGACCACGGCGATGCGGACCATCTTCGGTCTGGTCGTCCCCGAGCGAGGCCAGGTCCGCTGGGATGGGGAGCCGATCTCGGCGGATCTGAAACGCAGGTTCGGGTACATGCCGGAACAGCGTGGCCTCTACCCCAAGATGAAGATCCACGACCAGCTGTCCTACCTGGGTCGACTCAGGGGGATGCCGGCCAAGGCGGCCGCTGCGGCGGCGAACGCCTGGTTGGAGCGATTCGGGTTGGCCGAGCGGCGTCTGGACCCGCTCGAGGCCCTCTCCCATGGGAACCAGCAACGAGTCCAGCTGGCGGCCGCAATGGTCCACGACCCAGAGCTGCTCGTGCTCGACGAGCCGTTCAGTGGGCTCGACCCGATAGCGGCCGAGACGATGTCGGACATCCTTCGGGAACAGGCGGTGGCCGGCAAGGCCGTCGTGTTCTCCTCACATCAACTCGACCTCGTGGAGGACCTTTGTGAGGAGGTGGCGATCATCAACGCCGGGGCCATCGTGGTCGAGGGCAATGTGCGCCGGCTCAAGGACGCCGCTCCGATTCGCCATCTGGAGCTCGAGATCGAAGGGGACGTGGGGCACCTGCTCGACACCCTCGAAGGCATCCGTCAGGTCGACAGCGACGGCACCCGCAGGACGGTGATCATCGACGCGGCCACCGACGTGAGGGAGTTCATTGCCCGTGCACAGGAGGTCGGGAGGCTCCGTCACTTCGCCTATACCTCTCCGTCGCTCTCCGACCTGTTCCGGGAGGCGGTGCGATGAGCCCGCTCGGGACGGTGTGGGAGATCGCTCGACGAGAGATCCGAGAGCGAGGGAGATCGAAGGCATTCCTCGCCACCACCGTGATCACGCTTCTCATCGTCGTGGGTCTGATCGTCCTGCCGAATGTCCTTGGGGGCGACACCTCGGAGTACACGGTGGCGAGCGTCGGAGAAGGCAACGAGGCGATAGTCGACGCCGCCGAGCTCCTCGGTAACGCAACGGACGAGCCTGAGGACGAACCATCGGTCTCGATCTCGATCGACCCCGTCGAGGAGCGGGACGCGGCGGAAACCGCCCTCGACGAGGGCGATGTGGACGCCATCCTGGTCAACGGTGAGGAAGTCGTGGTCGTGAGTGTTGGGGGATTCGGGGACTCACCACTGCTCGGCCTTCTGCAACGGGGAGCCGCCTCGGTCGAGCTGGAAGCCGTCGTGGCCGAGAGCGGCCAGGTGGCGGCCGACGTGATCGATGTCATGACCTCCGACCCTCTAGAGACCACCACTCTGACCGGTCCCGAGGCTGGCGACGAGTCCCGCGGGGCCATCGCCTACGCCGGTCTCATGCTCCTCTACCTGGCCGTGCTCATCTACGGGACCTGGATCCTGTCGGGCGTCACCGAGGAGAAGTCGAACCGTGTGGTCGAGGTGCTTCTCTCCAGCATCAAGCCATGGCAACTCCTGGCCGGGAAGATCCTCGGGATCGGCGCTCTCGGGCTCAGCCAGTTCGCCGGGACGATCGCCGTCGCCATCATCGCGGTCCAGGTCACCGGCGCCGCCGAGCTCCCCAGTCTCAATGCGGCTGCCGTGCTCAACCTCCTACTCTGGTTCATCCTCGGCTTTCTCCTCTTCGCGGTGATGTTCGGCGCCGCCGGCTCCCTGGTGAGCCGAA
>JBFYOJ010000094.1:0-12608 GCA_041303885.1 Acidimicrobiia bacterium
ACACCTTCCACCACTCGTCTTCGAACCGTGAGAGGTGAGTGGATACGTAGGCGATACGGGCGCCGATGAAGCCGATCAGCACCATCCAGATCAGCACCCTCTCGGCGAGGGCAGGATCCCCGCCTTTCTCCTTGTACCTCCTGACCGTCATCCGCCAGCCGAGGGCAACCCCGATGGCGATCAGGATCCCGTAGAAGCTGATCCGAAGCGGCCCCAGGTCGAAGCCATTCATGGGCGGCGACGGGATCGATGCAAGCAACGTCATGGCAGGCATACCGTATCCATCACGGTTCCCCAGACCCATCCGTTCAGGCCCGGCTCGGTCGCCGTGTGACGACTGCCCCCGCGAGCCAGGTCACGACCGCGAAGCCGATCAGGCAGAACTTGATGATGGCCAGCACGAGGACCAGTTGCGGGTCGCCTGACGCCGGATCACCGATCATTCGGAGGAGACGGGCGTTCTCGAAGGCGTCGAGGGCTGCGGCGCCGAGGCCCGCCCAGGCAGCGGCGACACCGAGCCAGGCCATGAGCCGGTGCCTACCGGCCCGACCCCTGGCTTCGATCCACATCCCGGCCACGGCCAGACCGATGCCGTAGGTCACCAATAGGAGATAATCGAAGCCGAGACTCGCCCCGGCCATATGGAGAGCATCGGTTTCCTCCCAGGACTCGACGATCTCGATCACCTTCTCGGTCGTGCCGGCAAGCTGGAGCGAGATCTGACCAAGAGGTGCGGCTTCGGTGAAGGTGTGGACTTCGATCACGAAGAGCCCGGCGTAGACCACCAGTGTGGCGATGAGGAACAAACGCACCCAGCGGCCACGACGCTCGTCGGGGATTCTCGGAAATGGACCGTGCACGAGGCTCATTCAAGAGCGAGAGATGGCAATGGGCGAGTTGCCCCTGAGGAAGGGTCGCGGCCTGTTCAGTCCATGCAGAATGTCTGCACCTGCCCAACCGCCCCATCGACTCCGCGTGCCCGGAAAGCAACCAGAGCCGCCTCCGCATCTGCCTCGGAGCGCAGGTACACGCTGACTGTGTAGAAGTGACCCTCTTCCTCTGCCAACCCCAGCACAGTGGCGGCCCCGAAGTCACAGTCCGTCAACCCTGTCGTGTACCCCGCGTCTCCGGCCGCGCCCTCCGCTGTCCGCAGATCCGGGCTCTCGGGATCCTCGGAGGCTGCCAGTACCACTACCCAGGTGTCGCCTCCATGTTCGAGATCCGTTCGAGCCGGCGGAAACGGGGGAAGCTCCACAGTCGTTGTCGCCGAGACGCTGGTATTCGTGGTCGCAGGCACGCCGGTGGTGGTCGTTGTGTCGACGGTGGTGGTGACCGGCACCGTAGTGATGCTCGGCTCGACCGTCGTGGAGGAGGTGGACAACGAGGAGGTGGAAGATGGTGCGGCCTGTTCCCCGGCACAGCCGGCCACGACCAATGCCACCGTGGCCATGCCGGCGATTCGAGACTTCAGCGCCATATGGGGCCCTCTCTTTGGTCCCCCCAAGTATGCCCCGGTTGACCTTGGAGTGGATTCAGCCCAGGCCGTCGCTCACTTCGGCGTCTTCAGGAGTCAATTCGAGGTTCGACGAGGCCGCTTCCATCGTGAGCAGCCTCATGAAGTCCTCATCGCCGAAGCCGCGCCCGATCAGGGCAATGATCATCTGGTGAACCAGGGCCGCAGTGGGGAGCGGCACGTCGTATTGCCGGCCGGCTTCTAGACCCAGCTCGAAGTCCTTTCGCAGTAGGTGGCCCGTGAAGGATGGGGCGAAGTCGAGCTTGACGATGGACGGGGTCTTGTAGTTGGTGAAGGTCGAGCCCATGACACTCATGTTGATGAACTCCATGTAGTCGGCTCGAGAGACTCCCGCTTTCTCCGCGAGAACCACCGTCTCGGCGAGCGTCTGGCTCACGATCCCGAGCAGGAGGTTGTGGCAGATCTTTACCAGACGAGCCGCATCGCCCTCACCGACGTAGGACACCCCTTTGCCGAACATCTCGAGGTAGGGCCGGGCTCGCTCGTATGCATCTGGCGGGCCGGACGCCACCACGGTGAGTCGTCCCGACTTGACCACCTTGGGGTTACCGCTCACGGGTGCAGCGAGCAACTCGCATCCGCGCTCGGCGGCTACGCGTCGCACTTCCTCTGAGGCGTCGGCAGACACGGTCGAGGAGTCGATCAGGATTTGCGGCGCAACGCCAGGAACGGAGAACAACCCATCGGGCCCGGTGGTCACACCGAGGAATGCTGCGGGATCGGAGACCATGGTGAACACCAGGTCGCGATCGGCCAGCTTCGCCGGCGTGTCGACCACCGTTGCGCCCTTCTCGGCTAGGTCGGCGACCTTGTCGCTGGTGCGGTTGTACACGCTGAGGTCGACACCCGCGGCCAGCAGTCGGTGGCACAGGGCCGAGCCCATCCGGCCCGCACCGATCCAGCCAACCGTCATGTCAGACATCAGGACATGCCTCCGTTGCAATCGTTTGTGATGTTAGGGGAATTCCCCGGAGGCTGCCCCATGAGGCGCCCCCCTCAGAGCCGAGCCGATGGGGCGAGACCTGCCGAGGTGTCGCCCATGTACTCGTGATGGCCGAGGCTCATCGTCTTGATCCATCTCTGCTGACCCAGTGTCAGGCCGATGAAGAACCCCAGTTCGACCAGCTGTGGCTCGGAGAAGTGACTGTGGAGGTCCTCCCAGAGCCGATCGTCGGCGAGACCGGCGTCCCAGGCGATGGCCTGTGCATAGCGCAGTGCGGTCCGCTCCCTCTCGTCGTACTTCTCCGATCGCTCGAAGTCGACCACTTCGTCGACCTTGATCTCATCGACGACCGACCTGGCGAGCTCCGATCGCTGCGCCCCGCAGTACTCGCAGTCCACCGTCTTGGAGACGTAGAGCCTGCACAGCTCCTTGATCGCGGTGTCGAGCACCCCATTCTCGAAGGTCGCCTGCCACGCCTCCGAGAAGACGCGCAGCACATCGGCGACATGAGCCCTGACGGCCTGGCTCTCCGGACGGGGGGTGCCGTGGTCACGGGCGCGGTCGAGATATGCCTTCGAGCGCTCATCCAGCTCCTGATAGGGTCGATAGCTGATCCTGGGCATAGGTGCCTCCTTTCTCAGATGCTCACCGGCCAGGGTGACACACCTCCTCGAAGTCGTAGCCGAGTCGGACAGGCTGTTGTAAACGGCCCGGCCACAACGACGTCGTGCTCCGAGGCCAAGGGTCAGTCCCAGTCGAGAAAGGAAGGGAGCCGCCCCCGTTCGCGCAACGAGCCGACGATGCCCAGCGGGAAGAAGAGCAGGACGACGAGCATGATCACACCGGTCACCACGATGTTGAGCTCGGTGGAGCCGAACTGAGACACCGCGATCTCGTTGAGGGCAACCAGCAATATCGCCCCTACCACCGGGCCGGCCACCGTGCCGCGACCTCCGATGATCGCCATCAGCACCATCTCGGCGGCGATGGCGATGGTGAAGAAGATGGTGGGTCGCAAATAGGTGAGGGAGTACCCCCACACGGCCCCGGCCGCCCCCACGAAGAAGGTGCTGATCGTGAACGCAGCCACCTTCATCCGGCGGGTGTCGATCCCGGCCACCTCGGCTTTGGTCTCGTCCTGGGCGATCGCCCGCAGGGCAAGGCCGAACTTGGAGTGGGCCACCCGGTATCCGAGGTAGACCGAGCCGAGGGCGATGACGAGCATGGCGTAGTAGAAGGGGACCTTGACGAACTCCAGCTGGAACGGAGGCAAGGGGAGGCTCAGACCGTTCGAGCCTCCGACGAACTCCCAGTTGTCGAAAAGGAGCCCGACCATCAACAGCAGCGCGATGGTCGAGATGATGAAGGCCGGTCCCCGGGTGCGGAGTGTCACCAGGCCGACGAGGAATCCGAACACGACGGCAACCAGGCCGGCAATCGGAAAGGTCAGCAAGGGGGAGAAGCCGAAGTAGATGAGGAGTAGGCCCGAGGTGTACCCGCCGATCCCGTAGAACACGTTGTGCCCGAGGGAGATGTACCCGGTGAATCCTCCGATGATGTTCCAAGAGGAGGAGAGCGCTACCCACATCAGCCCGACCATCCCCACCTGGAGCACGTAGTTGTACGGCTGGCCGATGAGGGGCCGGGCCAGGGGAAGAAGGGCGAGGAACAGGACCACCGAGGTGAGCACGATGTAGCGGCCGCGCGGTCGCCGGGGCTCGATCGCCGCCTGGGCCACGACGTCGGTCGGCTCTCTCTTCTCCGTGCTGGTCATCCCACCCTCGCTTGCTTGCCGAACAAACCCTGGGGACGTATGAGGAGGACGATGAACAAAGCGCCGAAGAAAGTGATCGGCGACCAGGTGGGGCCAAATAGGTCGCTGACGAAGGCGGCGGCCACGGCGAGGAGAAGCGCCCCGATCACCGCTCCCTTGAGACTACCCAGACCCCCAAGGACGATGAGCGCAAGCAGGATGGCGATCCAGCGCCAGTGGCTGTTCGGGAAGAAGGGGAACAGGAAGCTGATCAGGGACCCTGATGCACCGGCCAGTGCCATCCCGATCCCGAAGGCGATAGTGGAGATGCGGCGGACGTTGACCCCGACGATCTGGGCGGCGGTACGGTTCTGCATAGTGGCTCGAACCGCGTATCCGGTTCTGCTGAAGTGGAGGAAGGCCCAGAGGGCCAGGAGGAGGATCAGGCTGGTGATCGCGGCGAATAGCTGCGCCTTGGGGATGAAGAGGTCGCCGATCAGGATTGCCTCCGTGGCATAAGATGGATTGGTGGTCCGGAAGGTGCCGGTGAAGAAGAAGCTGAGCAACCCCTCCACGATCAGGGCAAGGCCGAAGGTGAGGAGGACCGTCATCTCGCCGAACCGCGGGCTTCCCTCGATCCTCGGGAAGAATGCCTGGTAGACGAGCACCCCGACCAGGAAGAAGACAGGCATGGTGACGACCAGGGACAGGAACGGGTCCCACCCCGGCCCCACGAAGAGGAAGAAGGCGAGATAACAGGCGGCGATTATGAAGACGCCATGAGCCAGGTTGACGATCCGCATTACCCCGAACATCAGGGTGAGACCGGAGGCCATCAGGGCATAGACGCCCCCCAGTAGGAGCCCGAGGATGGCGACCTGGATGATGTGGGTCATGGCTGCTCTCCCACTTCGGCCTCGGGATTGGCTACGACCTGGCGACCAAGGTAGAGCTCCCGGATGCTGGGGTCGTCGAGGATCTGATCCGACGGAGCCTCGAGACGCAGGGTCCCGAGATCGAGGAGGAAGGCCCACTCGGTGCAGTCGAGCCCTCTCAGGACGTTTTGCTCGACCAGCAAAAGAGTGATCCCCAGGGCGCTGAGACTGCGGATCGTCTCGAAGATCTGATCGGCGATCTGAGGGGCGAGGCCGAGGCTGGGCTCGTCGATCATCATCATTTGGGGCTTGGTCATCAGGGCCCTTCCCAGGGCGAGCATCTGCTGCTCCCCCCCGGACATGGTCCCAGCGTGCTGGTTGGCCCGCTCCCTGAGCACCGGGAACATCTCGAACACCTCCTCGACCCGATCGTTGACCACCCGGCGATCCGGCTCGAGGAAACCGCCCATGACCAAGTTTTCCCGGACCGACATCTCCGGGAACAGACTCCGATCCTGCGGGACGTAACAGATGCCTGCACCGAGGACGAGATCGGGCCGCATCCCCCCGATCGGACGGTCATCGAGGAGGATCTCACCCTTGCGGGGACGGAGGATCCCGGCGACCGTCTTCAGGATCGTGGACTTGCCCGCCCCGTTCGGGCCGATGATGCAGTACGCCTTGCCCGCTTCGACAGTCATGGTCACCCCATTGAGGATGTCCGGGCCGTAGCCATAGCCACTGGTCACGTCTTGAAGCTGGAGAACGGGCATCAGACTCTCCCCAGGTATGCGTCGAGGACTCGGTGGTCTTCCTGAATCAAGGCGGGAGGGCCCTGGAGGAGGACCTCGCCGTGCGCCATCACAACGATCGACTGGCACAGCCTCATCACCAGGTCCATGTTGTGCTCGACGATGAGGAACGTCATCCCCTGGGCATTCAGGGTTCGGATCCGCTCCATCATCCTCTCCAGGAGCGCGGGGTTGACTCCACCGGCCGGCTCGTCGAGCAGTATCAGCTTGGGGTCGGCCATGAGCACGGAGGCGAACTCGAGGAGCTTGCGCTGGCCGAAGGAGAGGTTCTTGGCCTTCTCTCCGGCCAGCCGGGAGATGCCCACGAAGTCGAGCAGGTCCATGGCCCGCTCCTGCTCGTCGCGGAGCATGCGAGATCCGAGCAGGCCGGCCAGGCTTCCCCGTGCAGTCGGGACCACCATGTTCTCCAGCACCGTGAGCTCACTGAGCTCGCGGGTGATCTGAAACGTCCGGCCCACGCCACGTCGCGCCACCTTGTGGGGCATGAGGCCGGTGATGTCGACGCCGTCCAGGTGAACGGCTCCGCCATCGGGGCGGAGCACCCCCGAGATCATGTTGAACGCGGTTGTCTTACCGGCCCCGTTGGGCCCGATCAGGCCGGTGATGACGCCACTGTCGACCTGGAACGAGCAGTTGTTCACTGCCTGGAGGCCCCCGAAGACCTTGGTCAGACCGGCGACGTCGAGTAGGGGCATCAGGCGTCTCGCTGCTCTCGCTGATCAGGAATAGTGCACGGCACGGCGATGGCGATCACTCGCCACGGCCGTGCCGCGCACCGATTGCCACGTGCTCTTCTACCACTCGGGCTTCGGGTAGACCAGGTCCGTCGTGCCCTCGAATTCCCCGACCGGGTAGACGAAGTTGAGGGTCCCGTCCTCCCATTGGGTCATGATCACCGAGCGATCGATGGGCACCCCGCGCTCGTCCCAGTAGAAGTCGCCCAGGATGGTCTTCACCGGATCGTCGGCGGTCCGGCTGGCCAGCCAGTCCCGCATCGCGGTCTGGTCGGTGCCACCGGTGGCCTCGATTGCCTGGGTCATGCCCTGGCAAACGGCGAACGGGATCGCCTCGTCCTCGTCGGGATCACGGCCGTACTCGGCATTCCAGGCCTCGATGAAGTCGGCATTCGAGTATGGCTCTCCGAGCAGCGTCCCTTCCCAGTTGGCTTCGAGGTGGTAGGCGCTGTGGATCACGGTGCCATTCGACGCTTCCTGGAGGCCGTCGTAGAACTCGATCTGGGTACCCTGTGAGAAGTAGGCGAGCTTGGGCTGGAAGTCCACTGTCTGCAGCGCCTTCACCAGCGAGATCGCTTCATCCGGCGAAGCAGTCGTAGCGATGAGGACATCCGCATCGGCTCCCTTGATCGAGTTGGCCAGCGTCAGCCAGTCGGTGAAGTCGACCGGCCACTGCTCTTCGAACACGGCTTCATACCCGTAGTCGGCCAGGAATCCAGGCGCCAGGCTGATCGTGTCATCCTTGTCCGGGAAGCTGATCTCACCACCGGTCAACCCATTGATGATGGCGGCGGCGAAGAAGTCATCGGCGTAGGCCATCGCCACCGTGCTCAGCTCGCCCTCCGGAATCCCACCAGTGGACTGATAGTGATCGATCATCTGGAGGACGTTCTCGCCGATTCCCTCGGCGGTCTGCTGCTGGAAGTAGAACGAGTACTCGTACCCACGTTCCCAGATTCGCTGCGCACCACCAGAGGCGACGGGATAGACGTATCCATTCTGCTCTGCCACCGACGTGGTCGGGTAGGAGATCAGGCTGGAGAACGTCCCGAGCAAGGCGTCGACCTGGTCGACGTTGATGAACCGCTCGTACTGGGTGACGGCCACTTCGGGGTCGGATCGGTTGTCCTCGACCAGCAACTCGACCGGCCGGTCCAACAACCCGCCACCATCGTTGATGATGTCGACACACAGCTGATATCCGTCCCGGTGCTTGGTGCCGGGGACCTGGAAGTCGCCGGTCAGTGGGACCGAGGCCGCCAGGACGATCGGCTCACCCTCACCGCCTTCCGCTGTGGTGCCCGGTGCTTCGCCCTCCGTGGTATCCGTGGGAGCGGCGGTCGTCCCCGCGGCACCTTCGGTCGTCGTGGTTCCCGTGTCCTCGGCACAGGCGGCGACTATCAGCATCAAGGCTGCCAGCCAGCTCACCCATTTCCATCTCTTCATCACGTTCTCCTCCCAGAAAATGTTCCGGTCAGTCTCGAACATAGGCTGCGCCTCTCGGGCACCTGCGATCGACTGTAGCAATCGTTTGTAGTCGCTGCCGGGTGAATCGTGTTTTCCTGCAGGGGTATCCGGACGACTACGCCCGAACCGGCCCGGTCGAGCGTCTGACAGCCAGGGACGGGGCCAGTTTGATCGACACCACCCGGGCCTCGTTGTTCTCGTCGAGCAGCTCCAGCATCAGGTCCGCAGCCCTCACCCCGAGCTGATAGTGGGGTATCTGCACCGTGGTGAGCGGCGGCGCGAGCTTGTCGGCAAACGGCATGTCGTTGTACCCGACGACCGACACGTCGCCACCGATGGAGCGGCCGATGTCGTTGAGGACGTCATAACAACCGATGGCGATGAGGTCGTTCGCAGCCACGATGGCGGTGAAGTCGGCCCGGCGATCGAGGATCGTCCACAGGGCTTTGGCACCCGGGTCCTCGTGGTACCAGTCGGCGAAGCTCACCAACTCGGGATCCACATCGAGACCCACGATCTTCATCCATGCGACGAAGCCCTGGTATCGGTCGAGCCCGGTTGATAGATCCTGGGGCCCACCGACATGGGCGATTCGGCTGTGACCCAACTCGACCAGGTGACGGATCGCCAGCCCGACTCCAGCATGGTCGTCGGTCGTCACCGAGGGGACACGTTGATCGTCCACCGTTCGGTTGACCAGGACCAGCGGGTATCCGGATTCGACGAGGTCGTCTATGGCCGGCGTGTGACGATGGGCTGTGGCAAGGATCAACCCATCCACTCGTCGGTTCATCATCGATGTGATGAGGTGTGCCTCACGGTCCTCGTCGTTGTCGGTGTTCCCGAGGATCAGGGTGTAGTCGGCGATCCCGAGGGTGTCCTCCACGCCGCGGACGATCGGGGGAAACAGCGGGTTGGTCAGGTCGGGGAGGAGCATCCCGATCGAGAACGTTCGGTTCGTCTTGAGCCCGCGAGCCAATGAGTTGGGCCGATAACCCAGTTCCTTGGCCGCACGCAGCACCCGCTCCGAGGTGTTCTCGTTCACGAGGTCACGGGTGGAGGGATTCAGGGCCCGCGAGGCAGTCGAGGCGTGTACCCCTGCCTTGTTGGCAACGTCACGAAGTGTCACCGCCGCTTGCATGGCGGAAGTCTACAAACGTGTGTGGGGTGAGGCCCGGGGGCTTCTCGCCATCTCGCCCCCTCGTCTACCGTCTCTCTGCTCCTCGAGGACCAGGTCTTCGACTCTTCCAGAGTCAGAACGAGGAGCAGGAGATGCGCGGATGACCGAAGTGAGCAGAACCGGGTACCGGGACGAGCCAGGCCGACCGGTGGGGCACGAGCCGAGGCGACGTCTCACCGGAGTGCTGTTCGGCGGAGTGGCGCTGGGCTCGACGGCCCACATCGCCGCGGTCACCGTGTCCACGCTCGCCGTCGAAGAGATCACCGGCTCCGCCACCCTCGCCGGCGTCCCTTCGGCGATGGCGGTGGTGGGCACCGCCATCGGCACGTCGTTGCTCACAGGCGGTGTGGCCAAGCGCGGGCGTCGGCCTGGCCTGCTCGCCGGGTATGCCCTGGCAGTGGTCGGTGCCGTCACCAGCGTCATCGGCCTGGCGAACCTCTCGTTCTCTGTCTTGCTCGCCGGGATGGTGCTGCTCGGTGTGGGCAACGCTTCCAGCCACCTCGCTCGTTACACCGCTGCCGATATGTACCCGGCGCAACGGCGTGGGGCTGCGCTCGGGCTGGTTGTCTGGGGCGGCACAGTTGGGTCCGTCCTCGGTCCGGTGTTACTTCAGCCCTCCGGGGAGGCAGCCGCCGGGATGGGGAGATCGGAGCTGGCCGGCGGGTACATGGTGGCGGCCGCTTTCATGGCGCTGTCGCTCCTCCTCTACCTGTTCTTCCTGCGACCCGACCCGGCCTCGCTCGCAGTGGACCGGGGGGCTCCCACCAGTTCGGCGAGGGGCGGACTCCTGAGCGCGCTCCGACTGGCACAGGTGAAAATGGCGCTGACTGCGATGGTGACCGGTCAGGTGGTCATGGTGATGATCATGACCGCGACACCGCTGCACATCCATCATCATGGCTCCGGCCTGGGGATCGTTGGCCTCGTCATGAGTGCCCACACCCTGGGCATGTTCGCCCTTTCCCCGCTCACCGGCCGCCTGGTCGATCGCTGGACCGGCACGACTGTGGCGTTGGGCGGCATCGGGCTGCTCGCCCTCTCGGCGGTGTTCGCAGCTCTTGGCCCAAACGAATCGACCGTGCTGCTCGTTTTCAGCCTGTTCGTCCTCGGTGTCGGCTGGAACATGACATTCGTCGCCGGGAGCTCGCTGCTGACCGTCGGTCTCGGCTCCGAGAGCCGAACCCGGCTCCAGGGAAGGGTCGACTCGGTGACCTGGGCCTCTGGAGCAGTCGCCAGCATCGCCTCGGGCATCGTCTACCAGTTGACCGACTTCCAGATGACTTCTCTGATCGGGCTGTTCCTGCTGCTTCCCCCGGCTCTGGTGATCCTTCGTGGTCGACAGGCCCCGGTCGAGGCTGCGGCCTGACCCTGCGAGTGGGCCATGGCGCGAGCAGCCGTTGGCCGACAGGGGCCGACCCGCGCAAAGAGGCGGCCGAACCGACCGCCTCTTCGCTTCCTCTTGGCCTTGTCCGACGTGCTGCCGACCGACCGACTCAGCTGCAGCCGGTCGTGTCCCCACAGGTGAGGCACACGTAGCAACTGCCGTTGCGGATGGTCATGTGACCGCAGTTGGAGCACACCGGTGCGTCACCCATGTTCTCCTTCAGCGCCGCGTCGACCGCCGCAGCGCTGCCCGCGGCCACGACGACCTTCTCGGTCATCTCGATCCTCTCTGTCACCTCGACCACCACAGCGGACGCCGATGTGCCGATCCCACCGTTGGGCGAGGAGACGGGCGAGTCGACGAAGGCCGCGGCCGCCTTGACTGCTTCGACGTCGGTCTCCGCCGCGGCATCCGTCAGGTCCAACTGGATCCCAATCTCGGCAGCCAACCCCTTGACCGGGCCGGGGAGCTCCATCTCCCGGTTCGGTGGGACCTGGGCCAACTCGTCACGCCGTAGGTACTCGACGCCGAGGGCACGGAACACGTAGTCCACGATCGAGTTGGCCATCTTGATGTTTGGATGACCCTCGACCAGACCCCTCGGCTCGAAGGTCTGGAAGGTGAACGTGTCCACGAACTCCTCCAGCGGCACCCCGTACTGGAGACCCTTGGACACTGCAATGGCGAAACACGACAGGATGCCCTTCAGAGTCGCCCCCTCCTTGGCCAGGTCGATGAAGATCTCGCCGAGTGTCCCGTCGTTGTACTCACCGGTGCGGAGGTAGACCTTGTGCCCGCCGATCCGGGCCTCCTGGTTGAACCCGCTTCGACGAGCCGGGAGCATGAAACGAGGCGGCTTCATACCCTGGGCGTAGGCCTGGGTCGGGGAGATCCCCGCCGGCAGGTTGCCCCAATGGATTGCCTTCTCCGCCTCGACTGCCGCCGTGATCCCCGGAGCCTCGTCCTCGTTCTCTTCGCCTTCATCCGACGTCGAGTTGAGGGGCTGTGCCGCCTTGGACCCGTCCCGGTAGAGGGCGATGCACTTCACCCCGTACTCCCAGGCCATCATGTAGGACTCCTCGATGTCCTCCACCGTGGCCTCGCTGGGCAGGTTGATCGTCTTCGAGGCGGAGCCGCTCAGCTGCGGCTGCACCGCCGCCAGCATCTTGAGGTGGCCGGTGTGATGAATGAACCGCTCACCGTATTTGCCGTTCTTGTTGGCGGTGTCGAAGACGGACAGGTGCTCGTCTTTCATATGTGGCGCGCCTTCGATGGTCTGCCGGCCACAGATGCGGTCGTTGGCCTCACGGATCTGCTGCGAGCTGAAGCCGAGCGCCTTGAGCAGGTTGAAGTCCCACCCGGTGTACTCGTCGACTCCGAACCCGAGTCGCTGCAACGTCTGCTCGCCGAAGGTGAACACGTTGAAGGCATGCCTCAACTCGAACACGGATGGGAGCGCCTTCTCCAGCTTGTCCAGGTCCTCGTCGCTGAAGCCCTTGCCGGTCAGGGTCTCTCGATTGATGTGGGGAGCGCCATCCAGGGAGCTGGTCCCGACGATGTACTCGACGACCCCCTTGATCTGGGCATCGTCATAGCCGAGACGGGTGAGTGCCGGCGCCACCGACTGGTTGGCGATCTTGAAGTAGCCGCCGCCGGCTAGCTTCTTGAACTTGACCAGAGAGAAGTCGGGCTCGACCCCGGTGGTGTCGCAGTCCATCTGCAGCCCGATGGTCCCCGTCGGCGCCAATACCGTGGCCTGGGCGTTGCGATACCCGTGCTCCTCGCCGAGGCTGAGTGCGAGGTCCCAGGAGGCTCGGGCCCCTTCGAGAAGATGGGGAGGGCACAGGTCCGGGTCCACGCCCATGACGTAGTGGGAGACACCTTCGTACTCGGGACGGTCGGCGTTGTAGGCGGCCCGGCGATGGT
>JBFYOJ010000095.1:0-4746 GCA_041303885.1 Acidimicrobiia bacterium
CCAGCCTCCCCGGCACCAGCCCAGCCCGCCCCGCCCCTTCGAGCAGCGGATCATGATCCGGCTGGCCTTCAAGGCGATGGGTACCGGAGTCGAGGCCTGGTGCCCCGATGAGACCGCCGCCGGGGAGCTGCGCACCTGGTTCGAGGAGGTCGAGTCGGTGTGCAGCCGATTCAGGTCGGATAGCGAGCTGACCCGGGTCAACCGATCGACTGCGGGGACGGTGGTCCTGTCCGGGATGCTGGCCCAGGTGATGACTGCTGCCGATAGGGCCCGCCGGCTGACCGAGGGCCTGGTCGACGTCGGGGTCGGGGCCGGAGTGTCCGGATGGGGCTACGACCGGAGCTTCGAGCTGGTGGAGGGTCTCGACCAGTTGCCCGACCGGCGCCCGATTCCCGACTGGAGTCTCGACTCACGGAGATTGACCCGGTCGGCTGACACAGAGCTCGATCTCGGCGGCATCGCCAAAGGGTGGGCGTCTGATCAGGCGATCGACATGGGGCTCGCGACCGTGGTCTCGGCCGGAGGCGATATCCGGAGCGTGGACCCGGGAACCACCGTCTCGGTCCTCGATCCTTGGGGTGCGATTGCGGCCAGGGTGGTCTTGGGAGCCGGGGGCCTTGCCACCAGCTCGGTCATGAGACGAAGGTGGACGGTCGGGTCCCGTGAGGTCTGTCATGTCATCGACCCCCGCACCATGGAGCCGGTCAGCACACCGATCCTGAGCGCCACCGTGATCGCCGACACGGCGACGGATGCAGAGGTGGGAGCCAAAGCAGTGCTTCTCCATGGCGAGGACGGACTGGTGTGGGCGGCCGAGTCGGATTGGATCTCAGCCGCATTGGTGGTCTGGCATGACGGGTCGGTCTATGCCACTCCGGGCACGAAGGCTGCGGCGTGAGCGTCGAGTGGCTGGTGATCCGCGGCTCGGGGGTGGCGGCCTTTGCCCTCCTCTCTGCCGCCACCATCTGGGGGCTCTTGGTGAGCTCGAAGCTGCTGGGGAGGCTGGTCAAGGCGAAGCCGCTTACCTGGTTCCACGAGTCGCTGGGGGTGGGGGCGCTGATGGCGACCCTCGTCCACATCATCGTCCTCTCGACGCATGACTTCCTCGACTTCACCTGGGCCGAGATCCTGATTCCCGGGAAGTCAGATTGGCGACCTCTCGCGGTGGCGATGGGCATAGCCGCTCTCTACGGCCTGGTTCTGGTCTCCGGCAGCTTCTATGTCAAACGCTGGATCGGGCAGAAGACATGGAGGTCGATCCATTTTGCCTCGTTCGGGGTCTTCGTGGCCTCGCTGGTCCACGGGATATGGGCCGGGACCGACACCGCCAGCCCACTGATGATGGGTCTCTACATCGGGTCGGCGATCGTGGTCTTTGGTCTGATCGGCCACCGGCTCACCGGTGACCTGAACGGGGCCGAGTCACCGAAGCCGGCATCGGTCAAAGTGTGACTGTCTCCGCCGGTGGTGCCACCTGAACCGAGATCGGGTGCAGAGGCAGCAGCTCGAACTCGATCGACGTCCCGGGGATGAGATCGATCGGCGGCACCACCGAGCCGCATATCACCACCTCGCCCGCCCGAATCATCTCGCCCTGGCCGGCCAACAGATGAGACAGGTGAGATATGACACCGGCCACCCGGCCGGTCAGATCCTCCAAGGCGCCCGTCCGGGCTATCTCGGCGTGTCCGAGGCGGACCCGAGCCTCCAGCCCGGTGAGATTCGCGCCGGCTCTCTCAGGATCTGGCGCGCCGAGAATGACCGCGCGGTGGAAGATGTTTCCGGCCAGGATCTCCTCGAGGTCCTCCAGCGGCAGATCGATGTCGGCCAGCTCGATAGCCGGGCCAATCGAGGCTACCGCCGATAGCGCCTGTTCCTCATCGCTTCCTCCCGGAAGGTCCTGCCCGATGAAGGCAGCCACTTCGGGCTCAGCCACGGCATGGGCCCAGGTGGAGATGTCCACCGTGGTGCCATCGGGAGTCAGCGAAGCATCGGTCATGAACCCGACCACAGGGCCGCCGAGGCCAAAGCGGTCCAGGAATGCAGGAGCTCCGAAGGCCGCCTTCCAACCGAGGGACTGCCGCCCGGAGGCGAGAATGGTGCGGCGCCGCTCGAGGAGGCGCTCCAGGCCCCGGTTGATTCGGACGTCGGTCACCCGGGCAACTCGTAGCCGGCCGTTTCCAGCGAGCCTGCGCCGCTCCAGCCCCACACCAGGGTCACATCCACATCACCGGTGTTGTTGAAGCCGTGCCAGTGACCGCGCCTGGTGAAAACCACGTCGCCTTCGACTGCGGGTTGGTCCTCCTCGTCGGTGTAGACCGATCCGTGACCAGAGAGGACGATGAAGAACTCGTCGGCATTTGGGTGGCGATGCCGATCGTGACGCGCCCCTGGGGGGAGCACGGTCCACCCGAGAAGGAAGTCGTTGGAGCTCGCCTTGACCCGGTCCACCAGGAATTGAACCCTCATGTCCACCCAGCCCTCGTCGGAGCGAAGCCCTCCCTCGATGGGTACGTCGAAGCGATTGATCCGGAACTGGCCGCTCATCTGACTCCGCCCAACGTGCGATAGGCGTCGAAGACGGTGACGAAGTCACGATGACTCAGCCCCAGACCGTGGCAGGCGTTGAGCATCTCGTTGGCCGCAGCGGCAAGAGGCACCGGGCTTCCCTGTCGCCGGCCGAGGTCCAGGGCGAGGAGCATGTCCTTCTGCTGCAGGGTCACGTTGGCGAGTGGCTTGTCGGGCATCCCCCCTTCCAGGATGAATGGCCCTCGATACCCCATGACCGGGGAAGCGACCACGCTCTTCAGCATCGCATCGACCGCCACGGCTCGGTCGACCCCGCCCTTCTCGGCGAGGGCCACAGCCTCGCTGAAGGCCACCATCTCCACGATGAGGCATAGGTTGATCGCTACCTTCATCTGCACGGCCAGGCCGCTGGCGCCGATGTAGGTGACGCTCGGCCCGATCGCCTCGAGGATCGGTTTCGCCCGCTCGAATGCAGCAGGGTCGCCGCCGACCATCACCGATGCCTTGCCTTGCTCAAGGGACACCGGGCTGCCGGACAGTGGGGCATCGAGCATCGTCAGCCCGGCGGCCGCGAACGCGGCGCTTATCCGTTTCGACGCTTCGGGGTCGATGGTGCTCATGTCGAGATAGATGCCGTCGGCGCCGAGACCGGCGATCACCCCTTCCTCGCCCAGAGCAACCGCCTCCACCGCCCTGGAGTCGGTGACGATCGACAACACGATCTCGGATATCTCAGCGACCTGCCGGGGAGAGCCTGCCCACTTCATCCCGATCGCGAGCAGGGGCTCCGCTTTCACCGGGGTCCGGTTCCAGCCGGTCACCTGATGCCCGGCGGCCAGCAGGCGGGGGATGATTCCCTGACCCATGTCGCCGAGGCCGATGAAGCCAACCCTCACTACAACCTCCCGGCAATCGATTGCGTCATCGAGTGCGGAGTGTAAGCGGAGACCATGGGGCGCACCGAGGGTCCTGACATCCAATCGCAGACGGCCAACGAGATGCCGCCGTCATTACCGTCCCGGTCAGCCGTCTCGTGAGCAGCGTGGGAAACGACTCCGACTTCTTCGACCGGATCCCCGGTATCGCCCTGGCGCGTTCATACCGGCGCCAGGATCTCGGACGGGACGTCACCGCGGGACTGGTGCTGGCGACGATGCTGGTCCCGCAGGGGATGGCCTACGCCCAGCTCACCGGTCTGCCGGCAGAAACTGGGCTGTACACGACCATCGCTGCCTTGGTGGGCTATGCGGTGTTCGGGCCGAATCGGGTCCTGGTGCTGGGCCCGGACTCCTCCCTCGCTCCGATCATCGCCGCGATCGTGTTGCCTCTTGCGGGAGGCGACGCCACGAGAGCAGTGGTGCTCGCCTCCGCTCTCAGCCTGATCACCGGGCTGGTGTGCCTGCTTGCCGGATACGCGGGATTCGGGGCGGTTACCGAACTGCTCTCCAAGCCGGTTCGGATCGGCTATCTCAACGGGATCGCAGTCGTCGTCCTGATCTCCCAGCTGCCCAAGGCGCTGGGGTACTCGGTCGAAGCCGATTCGACCATTCCCTACCTCATGGCCACGATCGAAGGCATGTGGCGCGGCGACACCGTGATCGCTGCCCTCATGATCTCGGTGCTGTCCCTCCTCATCATCCAGGCGGCTCGTCGGCTCTGGCCCGGGGCGCCGGGGGTCCTGGTGGCGGTGGTCGCCGCGCTCTTCGCTGTCGCGGTCTTCGATCTCACCGGCGTGGTCGACACGGTAGGGGCCTTGCCTCCGGGCCCTCCTGGATTCGCGTTTCCTGCTGTGGGTCTCGCCGACTTCGGCCCATTGGCGATCGGGGCCCTTGCTGTGGCGCTGATCTCGTTTGCCGACACAGGTGCACTCTCCACAGCGATGGCGCTCCGCGCCGGCAGCCGGTCGGATCCCAACTCGGACGCCAAGGCCTTGGGTGCTGCGAACGTCGTGTCTGGTCTAATCCAGGGATTCCCGACCAGTGCCAGCTCCTCGAGGACCGCGGTCGCACTCTCCGTTGGGTCCCGGACACAACTCACCGGCCTGATAGCGGCTCTCGGCGTCCTCGCCTTGCTGATCTGGGCTCCCGGCCTCCTCGCCGATCTCCCGGAGGCGACTCTGGCTGCCATCGTGATATCGGCCGCCCTCATACTGTTCGATGGGGCGGCGGTCCGCTGGCTGTGGTCGGTCCGTCGCTCCGAGTTCCTCCTCTCGATGGG
>JBFYOJ010000096.1:0-9958 GCA_041303885.1 Acidimicrobiia bacterium
GCTCTTCCGATCTGTGCGGCCCGACTGGATGAAGGTAACCGCCCGTCTCGATGGCGACTACCTCGAGTTGAAGAAGATGATGAGGGGTCTGGAGCTCAACACGGTGTGCGAGGAGGCGGGCTGTCCCAACATCTATGAGTGCTGGGGGATGGGGACTGCGACGCTGATGATCCTGGGGGACAAGTGCACCCGGGCCTGCTCTTTCTGCAATGTGACTACCGGCAAGCCCACCGAGTACGACATCTTCGAGCCCTTCCGCGCTGCCGAGGCAATCGCCAAGATGAACCTGAAGCACGCGGTGATCACTTCGGTCAACCGCGACGACCTCGACGATGGTGGTGCCGGCATCTTCGCCGAGACCATCAGACAGAGCCGGCGCAGATCACCTGAAACCGAGATCGAAGTCCTGATCCCGGACTTCAAAGGTGATCGGGAGGCATTGCAGACCGTCATGGACGCGGTCCCCGAGGTGCTCAATCACAACACCGAGACGGTGCTGCGTCTGCAGCGGGACATCAGGACCTCGGCCAACTACGGGCGCTCACTCGCCCTTCTCTGGCGGGCGAAGCAGATGAACCCGTACGGTCTGACCAAGTCGGGTCTGATCGTGGGGATGGGGGAGACCCGGGAGGAGGTACTGGGTGCATTGGCAGACATGCGGGCAGTGGGAATCGACATCATCACGATCGGCCAGTACCTGAGACCGACGGCGCGGCACCGACCGATCCACCGCTACGTGCATCCCGACGAGTTTGCCGAGTACAAGGGCTTTGGCGAGGGTCTGGGCATTCCCCATGTGGAGTCGGGTCCGCTGGTGCGCTCCAGCTATCACGCCCGTGAGAGCCGGGAAGCGGTTCCGGTGAGCATCGCGGCCAGGGCCCGCTAGGCCGCACTCATCCGGCGGCGGGCGGTTGGATGGGGGAGAGCTCGAGCGCCCGAGCGAGGAAGATCGCCATCTGGCCCCGTTTCACCGACGAGATAGGGCAGAACTGGTTGTTGGCCGGAGGGTTGCATCCCACCGTGATGCCGGCGGTGGCCATGCGGTTTATGGCAGACTCGAAGATGGAGCCGTTGTCGTCGTCGAAGTGATCCTTCCCGGTTCCAGGCAGATCGAAGGCCCGGGTCAGGAAAGCCGCCATTTGCCCCCGACTGACGAGATCACCCGCACAGAACCTTGTGTTGACTGGAGGGTTGCACCCCACCGTGATGCCGGCGGTGGCCAGCCGGTTTATGGCGGTTTCGAAGATGGAGCCGTCGTCATCGTCGAAGTGGTCGACGTCGGTGGCGGGCAGTTCGAGGGCCCGGGTGAGGAAAGCCGCCATTTGACCCCGGGTGATGCGCGCCTCCGGGCAGAACCGGTTGTTGACGGTTGGATTGCAGCCGCTGGTGATTTGCTCAGCCGCCATAACCTCGATTGCCCCTTCGGCGATATGTCCGTTGTCATCGATGAAGGTCCCACCGGGTGGGAGACTCGCCGCGAACGCAACTGTCGCAGAGTCCTCTAGGCCGTCATCATCGGTGATGGTCAGTGTCGCCTGGTATGTCCCGGGTCTGGCCGGGCGCCAATCAGCTTCGACTCCGGAAACCACCGATCCATCGGGGAGCTTCCAGGACCAGGTGACGATGCTCCCCAGCGGGTCGAACGATCCGACTCCAGTGAGGCGCACGGTGACAGGAAAGCCGCCATTTGCCGGTATCGCCTGCGCGCTGGCTATGGGGGCTGTCGCCACCTCGACCGCAGAGCCGGCGTTGAGCCTTCCTCCCGAGGCCACCTTCCCGGCCAGACCCGGCAGCGGGTCGACCGATTCAAAGATCACCTCTGCAACTTCCACGGGACTCGCTTCGGGTCGCACCGTTTTGATCAGAGCGGCGACCCCGGCCACGTTGGGCGTCGAGAACGAAGTCCCCGATCCGACCGCCCAGCCGTTCGGGGGGACTGCGCCAACGACGTCCTCCCCAGGAGCGGCGAGGTCGACCATCGTCGAGCCGTAATTAGAGAAGCCTGCCAGGGAATCGTTGTGATCACTGGCAGCCACGGCGATCAGGCCGTCGATGTCGTAGTTGGCCGGATAGAAGGGCAGCAGATCGTTGTTCCGAGAATCGTTGCCCGCGGCGGCCACAACCGTGGTGCCGCCGTCGACAACGGCCTGCACGGCGGTCTCGAGACTGCCCGAGAACAGGCCACCACCACCGAAAGAGAGGTTGGCGACATCCGCATCATTGGCGAGCGCGTACTCCAGACCGGTGAGGATGGCCGAAAGGGGACAGCCTGTGTTGTCACACACTCTTATCGGCATGATCACCGCATCCGGAGCGACACCCGCCATCCCTATCCCATTGACTGCGCCCGCAGCCGTGGTGGATACGAAGGTCCCATGCCCGTGGGTGTCGCTGGGATCAGCGTCATTGGTCACTGCGTCCCAGCCGCGGACGTCGTCGACATAGCCATTCCCGTCATCGTCGATCCCGTTGCCTCCGACCTCGTCCGTGTTGGCCCAGATGTTTGGGCTCAGATCCGGGTGACCGAATGTCACTCCAGTGTCGAGGACGGCAATCACCACCTCGGGTTTGCCGGTTGTGTAGGTCCACGCATCGAGCACGTCGATGTCCGCATCGGGCGCGCCTCCGGTCTGACCGGTGTTCTCCAAGGACCACTGATCAAGGAACAGAGGCTCTTCGGCGAGCTGGTACACGTAGTTGGGCTCCACCTCGAGTCCGGTGAGAATCGAAACCGTTGCCGCCGGTTCTGCCGTGGTTCCTGAAATGGAGGTCGTGTTCACCAGAGTCCAACCGAACCCCACCTGGTGGACGACAGAAAGTCCAGCGATCGCGGCTTGCTCCGGTGTGGCGGCCACCAGCAGTTCTCCTGGAACACTGCTGGTCTCCGGCTGGACCGCGTGTGATCCTCCTCCCGGCGCCCATACGGAACCGGCCACGAGAGTGACGGCGACCAGGAGAGAGTTGATGCTCAACAGTGTCATTTGGTAAGAGGGCCTGCCCCATCATTCTGATCCGGATTGAATAACCGTCCACATCCGATCAGGTCCGGGACGGAAAGTGCCCCCGGTTTCCGGGGGCACTTTCGCGGATTGATGAGACTTGTCTCAGTTCAGCGGAGCGACGTCGCCGAACACCTCCTCGAGGTGGGCGATGTCGGCACCTGCCGGGGCGCCTGCGGTGGCCAGGGCGCCACCGGATCCCACCTGGGACCAGATGGTCGACAGCGAGCCCTGAGCCGAGGTGAAGGCCTCGGATCCGAGCGCACACAACTTCACGCTGTGGGCGCCGCTGGTAATGCCGACTGCGGCAGAACCAGCGATGGTCCCACCTTCGATCTGATCGTGATAGGTGACCAGGCCGTAGGTTCCAGGAACGCTCTGACCAGGGGCGAAGAACCAGGTCCCGCAGCCACTGTTGGCGGTCTGGTCCACTGCCACCCAGGCCTGGACGATGTCGTTGGTGATTCCGCTGGTCGACTGGTGCATGTAGGAGATCTGCATCACACCGTCTGCGGGGACGTCCACATCGAGGCTGAGAATCGGTACGACCGTGATACCCGCCCCACCTGGGCAGGTTCCCCCTTCGCAGGCCACGCCATTGATCTGGGTGGTGTACGCCAATGGGCCTTCGCCTCCGAGGTTGGTCGCATTATCGGCCGTCTCGGCTGTGACCGCAGTGGCCGCATCGACCACCTTGTTCTCCGCCAGCCGCTTCATGAAGGTGGCCATCTGACCCCTGGTCACGTTGTCGCCGGGGCAGTAGTTGGTGTTGGTCGGCGGGTTACAGCCCACTGTGATGCCGTTGTCCGCCATCCAGGTGATGGAGTTGTGGTGGGTGTGGGAGTTGGGGACATCATTGAATCTGTCGGCTGCCCACACAGCAGCCGGGACCAGAATGAGGACCGCAGTTGCCACGGTCAAGAACAGTGTCCATCTGCGACGAGATGGTTGGGCCATGATCGTTTCCTCCTTGGCGTCGATCAGACGGGGGAGACCCCCTCTATCGAACCATAGCCCATTCGACTCGGCCCGGGTTCAGTCCCGCTCCTCGACCGGGATCGGTGGAGGGTCGCCCGGAGGGGGCCATTCGAGTGGCGGCGGCAGCGATGCCTGGCCGAGTGGCTCGAGTCGGTGCGCAACCCTGAGGAAGAAGGTTGCCGCTTCAGCGCGTGTCAGGGTGCGGTTGGGGCAGAACCGGTTTGTCGTGCAACCCTTGGTCAGCCCGGCATCGGCGAAGGCGTCGATCGCGTTCTCCGCCCAGTGGCCGTTGTCATCCCCAAACGCATCCGGCCCACCGGGGGCGAGACCGATCGCCCTCACCGCCATGGTGGCGAACTGGGCCCGGGTCAGATCCTCCTCGGCACAGAACGAGCCCGGATTGCATCCCACTGTGATCCCGGCCGCAGCCACCTTGTTGATCGCTGCCTCGAAGGTGGTGCCGTCGTCGTCGTTGAAGTAGTCCTTGCCGGCGGGAGGCAGGGAGAGCACTCGGGCGAACAACGCTGCCACCTCTCCACGGGTCAGCTGCCGCTCCGGGCAGGCAAGCCGATAGTCGCAGCCGAAGAGGAGCCCGCGGGCGTGGAGCTCCGTTAGAGCCTTGACGTGAACACTGTCGTTGTCGTCGGTGAAGGGATCGAGGCAGCCGACCCGGCCATCGGTGGACACAACAACCTGATCGACAATGAGGCTGAGCGGGTTTGGCGTCGGCCAGCTGCCACCGAAGTAGATGTTGTGCCACATCTCCCTGATCCCGACCTGTGGCTCGCCCGCCCGGCGGAAGGCCAAGCCGGTGCGTGAGAACCGTTTGATGCCGTCGAGCCAACCCTCCACGACACCATCGTTGGCGCCGAGAGTGTTCATCTTGACGTGCCCCTCGATGCATTGCCAACGACCGGGCTCGAGACTGGCGCCAGGCCAGAACAACTCCTCACCGCAGTCCGATGGCTGGTCTACGTGGTAGAGATAGGTGCCGATCGGGACATTGCCCTGGGGAGCGCCCTGTGTGCCGGCTGCCCCGAACATTCCTCGAGCAGACCATCCCGGCCTCGCCGGGGTGGAAGGGATACAGCCACGGGCCGACGAGGAATAGATGCCCGATAGGCCTGGCAGCTTTCCTTCATCGACGGAGTTCCAGCTGAGGAGACGGATGTGATACCGGTACCAGGCCTCCTGTGGCTCCGGTGTTCCAAGCCGATCAAAGGGCCCGAAGCCTCGGAATGCGCCTTCCGGGATCCTCACTTCGAGGCCGTTTCCGGCGAATCCAGAACCTGTCAGCTTGGCCCTGACCAGGTCGGTCGATCGCAGGTCGACCCAACCCTCGGTCCAGGTCTCATCTTCGAACTGCCGAGTCGCTACCGGCTCTGCATTGGCGTCGTTCGCCATGCCCATGAGGGCTACGACTAAGGCGAGGAGGAGGGCGACTCGGGGCCGGGGGGCCGTCATCTGACAAAACCGTAGCCAACCGGCGTAGTTGTGTACAGACGCGCAGGACGCGTGTCTGTCGGTTTTCTTTGCTATGCGATAGTGTGTCGCCGCATGTTTCGGCGTTTGGTCATAGCGGTCGTTTTCGCGGGTCTGATTGCCCCGGCGCTCCCCGCGGCCAGCGCTGATGCCGAAGAGCCTTACGCCCCGCAGTCGACGTCCACCGCCCGGCTGCAGCGGGCCCTGGCCGACAAGGGGTTCTACAGGGGACCGATAGACGGCTCGTTCGGAGCGAAGACCCAGCACGCGGTCATGGCTTTCCGAAAGGAGATAGGAGTCAAGCGGTCCTACTCCTGGAGCAACTCGCTGTGGGATGAGTTGGAGCTCTTCCAGGCTCCGTACACCCGATTCGACGAGCCCGACCGGGTCGAGATCAACCTGACCAAGCAGACGGCGCACTTGTTCCGCGGCGGGGAGCATGTGGCTACCTTCCCCATCTCGTCCGGCAACGGTGAGCTGTTCACCAACTCAATCGGGAGGCTGGTCAAAGCGGTCACCCCGACCGGCAACTACAAGACCTATCGACGTGCCAGCGGTTGGTACACGTCCTACCTGGGCCAGATGCTCAACCCGTGGTTCTTCAACGGTGGCATCGCCCTCCATGGGTCCAACTCAGTCCCTGCCCAGCCGGCATCTCACGGATGCGTCAGGATGACAATCTGGGACAGCAACTTCATGAACGGGAAGATGTTCATCGGCATGCCGGTTCACGTGTACCGCTCCAGCGAAGGACCCGTCTATGGCAGTGACGGCCCCTTCGCCGATGTTCCTGCGGACCACCCCTTTGCGGCTTCGATCGCCTGGATGGTGGACAACGGGTTCACCAATGGCTGTCGTGACTACTTCTACTGCCCGGGTGAGCCTGCCACCCGTGGCGAGATCGCGGTGTTCATGAAACGGACGCTCGAGTCCCACTTGGGCCCGGCGCCGCCGGTAGCGGGGTTCGAGGACAGCGATGGGCATTCATTCGAGACCGCCATCAACTGGCTGGCCGGGCACGGGATCACGCTGGGATGCAACCCGCCCGACTACACCCGGTTCTGTCCTGAAGGCAATGTGACCAGAGGAGAGATGTCGGCGCTGTTCAAACGGGCCATCGACAGCCTGGTCGCCGTCGACCCGGGCCTGGTAGATCCGGGCAGATTCGGGGACACCCAGGATTCAGTGTTCATCAACTCGACGGCGTGGCTGGCGGCCAGCGGTATCACGGTGGGCTGCAACCCGCCGGACAACGATCAGTTCTGCCCGGATGATCCGGTCAACCGTGGTCAGCTGGCTGTCTTCCTCAAGCGAATCCTCGACCGCCTCTAGCCTGGTGGCCGGGCCATTCGACTACCCGGGCCGGGTCCGGCGTCTCCAGGCACTGATGTCGGAGATGGGATTCGGAGCTACGTTGCTGTCGGTGGGATCCGACCTCCCCTACTTCACCGGGTACGAGGCGATGCCCACCGAGCGGCTGACCATGCTCGTGGTGCGGGCCATAGGTGAGCCCATCATGTTCGTTCCCCGACTGGAGGGGCCGCGTGTCGAGCCGGGCGAGTTCGAGCTCAGGGTATGGGGCGAGAGCGAGGACCCGCTCGCACTGGTGGCCAAGGCGGCCTCCAGTTTGGAGCGGATCCTCATCGGCGATCACACCTGGTCGGGTTTCCTGCTCGGCCTGCAGACCGCTCTCCCCGATGTGTCGTGGACGTCTGCCTCGTCTGTGACCACACAACTGAGGGTGCGCAAGGAACCGGGCGAGATAGAGGCCCTGCGTGCCGCTGCGCATGCGGTCGACCGGGTGCTGGCTCGGGTGCCGCTCGAGGTGGCTTTTGCCGGCCGGACTGAGTCCGATGTCTCCAAAGACCTTCAACGAATGACCGTCGAGGAGGGTCATGAGGTTGCAGCCTTTGCCATCGTCGCCTCCGGCCCCAATGGCGCATCACCACATCATGAGCCTGGGCATCGGACCATCGAGATGGGGGACCTGGTGGTCTGCGACTTCGGTGGGCGTTACCAGCGCTACTTCTCCGACGTGACCCGCACCTTCGTGGTGGGGGAGTCAACCCTCGAGCAGCGTGAGATACACGCGGTCGTGGCCGCGGCCAACGAGGCAGGTCGTGCCGCGGTCGCTCCGGGGGTGCCCTGTCAGGAGGTTGATCGAGCCGCACGCTCCGTCATCGAGGACGCCGGGTTTGGGGAGTGGTTCATCCATCGCACGGGGCACGGGATCGGACTGGAGACCCATGAGCACCCATATCTCGTTGAGGGGAATGATCTGCCACTCGAGCCGGGTATGACTTTCTCCATCGAGCCCGGGATCTATCTGTCCGGTCGATTCGGGGTCCGCATCGAGGACATTGCAGCCTGTTCGGAGGCGGGGATTGACGCTCTGAACCAGACGGATCGGAGTCTCATCTCGGTCCAGTGACAGTTGTGCCCGCCAGTCCCTTCGTGCCGACGCCTCAGGAGGGAGGCATGCCGAGAGCCAGCTAGGTCGGCGTCTCGCGTTCTGCTGGCCGAGAATCGAACCAATCGCGTTCCCGCCAGCGCCAACTCTGATGTCGTGTGTCTCGGGCCATCACTCCCGTTCGACAACGATCAGCGCGAATACGGCCATCTTCTTTTCCACTCCGAGCAGCCGCTCCGCGCCTCTCCATACGGGAAACATCCAACCGGGTTGCAGGGAGCGCATGGACAAACCCCCTGAGGCCAGGTATCGAAAGGGCATGAATGGCCTGACCTCCGTCAGATGAAGCTCCGGCCAGCGCTCCTTCGTCTCGGCAGAATCCCTTTCGAACACGATCCAGGGCAAGGCGGCATTCGCCCCAGAAACGGGCCCCTTGTCAGGAATTGACCAGTCTGGTGCATCCGGGAGCATTGCCTCGTTATGAAACCTTTGGTGGACGAACCGGGACCATCCCGTATTCCAGGGTTCGATCATGACGACTCGTCCACCCGAGCGGAGGCATCGTCGCGCCTCAGACATGAATCTCTCCACCTCAGGGATATGGTGGAAGACATTGGTCATGACGATCGCTCGAAGCTCTCGGTCGGCGAACGGAAGCGAGCGCGCATCTATCACACGATCCACGTGAGAGAGGGGGAACAACTCGCTGGTCAATAGGTCGGGTATGTACTCGGCGAGGAATCCCCCACCGGCCCCCAACTCGAGGATCCGTCCCTTTCCGTTGGGGAGGCGATCGACAATGAGCCCGTACCACTCATCGTAGATGGCATGCAGGAAGGGCTTCGATTGCACTATCTCCCTCCGTAACGCAGTTGTCTCTGGCGAGTCGAGGTCAAGTCCGCGGGTGGCAGGGTGGGCAAGAAGCCGAGCCAACACGTCTAGTGCCTGTGATCTGGAAGTGGCGGCGTCAAATGAACCTGAGCCTCCTGGCGGCGAATGCAGCCATTTCTAAGAGCAACAACCCATGTCGCCAGCGGTCGATGTTGGTGCTCCCGTACTCACGTTCCCGGTACCTGATCGGCATGTCGAGGATCTTGAGGTTGTTCTTTGCCGCCCCGAACAGGAGGTCAAAGTCCCCGAATGGGTCGAACTCACCAAAGTAGGCGCGGTTGGCGGCGATATCCTCGTATGAGGTGCGGGTCAGGACCTTGGTGCCACAGAGGGTGTCCTTCACCGGCTGACGGAGCAGCCAGGTGAACACCATCCCGAAGAACCTGTTGCCCAGATAGTTGAGGAACTGCATTGCCTCTTCCTCCATCGGGTACACCAGGCGGACGCCGTTGATGAACTCGCCCTTGCCCTTCGTGATGGCCTGATAGAAGCGGGGAAGATCCTCCGGGGCTACGGTCATGTCGGCGTCGAGGATCATCAGAATGTCCCCGGTGGCCTGCTGGTAGCCATATCGAACTGCATCGCCCTTACCACTGCCGGGCTGTCGGTAGTACCTGATGTTGGGGTCTTGTCGCTGATCGACGACTCTCGTGAGCACTGAGAAGGTGTCGTCGGTCGAGTTGCCCTCAACGAATATGAGCTCGGTCCTCGAGCCCATCCGGGGGGTGCGCTCCAGGATCGCCTCTATGTTGCCGGCTTCGTTGCGAGCCGGGACGATGACCGACACCGAGGGTTCGGGGCCTTCAGTCGGAGCGGGCTGAGGTCTGGCCACGAGGAACGTGGTGAGAGCAAGACGGCTGAATGGCCAGAGCTTCACCAGGAACCTGTTGAAGAATGCATCGACCAACCGGGTCCTCACCGGCCAGAGGATCTCACCGAAGGTGGATATCACGTCCATGTCGGCGATGCCGAGCAGGTTGCGCAGGTCCTGCACCGACAGCCAGTTCTGTTTCAGCACGGGCGCGGTGAGACCGAGCATGCGGGCCACGGCGATCGGGACCTGCCAGAGTCGGTTGAAGGAATTGATGATGATACAGGTCTCCGAGGTGCAGAGTTCGTCGACCTTCCTCAACGCCGACTCGACGTCCCAGAGGTCGTTGACCAGGTCGGAGAGGATGATGACATCAAACGTGTCATC
>JBFYOJ010000097.1:0-14617 GCA_041303885.1 Acidimicrobiia bacterium
TTCAGCTCCAGGTAGCCGTCACCGGCAACCGAGACCTGGGCGGACTCGCCTTCGGGATGAGCGGCAGAGGCGGGCTGGGCAAGCAGAGTCGACAAGACCGACAATGCCAGTAGTCCGCGGCGCAGGATCACACCCTCTCGATTCTCGCCCCCAGAGCCCGGAGTCGCCCCGGGAAATCCTCATACCCGCGATCGATGTGCTCTGCCTCACCCACCTCTGTCACTCCGTCGGCGCGGAGCCCTGCCAGCACCAGAGCCGCACCCGCCCGTATGTCCGGAGCGAGCACCGGGCATCCCGAGAGTCTCTCCACCCCACGGATGATGGCGTGCTGCGCCTCGGTGGTGATGTCCGCTCCCATGCGAGCCAGCTCGCCGACATATCGAAATCGGGCGTCGTAGAGATTCTCTGTGATCACGGAGGTCCCGTCTGCGACAGAGAGAAGGGCGACCATCTGTGGGTGCATGTCGGTGTGGAACCCGGGAAAGGGAAGGGTGGCGAAGTCGACGGGGCTCGGGCGCTCCGGCCCACGGACCCGGAGCCACCCTTCGCCACGCTCCACCTCGCACCCGGCCTCTTCCAGCTTCGTCAGCTCCATGCGAAGGTGCTCAGGGAGGCAGCCGGTGAGCGTGACATCTCCCGAGGTGATGGCGGCAGCGGCGGCATAGGTGCCCGCCTCGAGTCTGTCCGGGATGGCGTGGTGGTCGGCGGGGAGCAGTCTGTCCACGCCCCGGATGGTGACCAGAGAGGTGCCGCCTCCACGGATGTGCGCTCCCATCTCGATCAGATGCGTGATCAGATCCTCGATCTCCGGCTCTCGTGCCGCGTTGACGATCACGGTCTCGCCCTCGGCGAGCACACCGGCGAACAGCAGGTTCTCCGTGGCACCGACCGATGGGAAGGAAAGCTCGACTTCGGCTCCCTTGAGGCGGCCCTCGAGCCGCCCGATCAACTCACCGTGCACGAGCTCGAAGTCGACACCCATTGCCTCGAGCCCCTGGAGGTGCATGTCGATCGGTCTCGCCCCCAGATCGTCGCCTCCGGGCAGAGCGACCCGTGCCTCGCTGCAACGAGCGAGGAGAGGGCCCAGGATGACGATGGAGGCTCGCATCTGGCGGACCAGCTCGATTGGGGCCTCGGGTCGGAGGTCCTCGGGCACTACCACCCACAACTCGTGCTCGCTCTGCTCGACCCGGCACCCAGTGTGCTCGAGGACACGGCACATGAGGTCGACGTCGAGGATGTCGGGCACGTTGGTGAGGCGATGTCGGCCGGGTGCCAGGAGGGCCGAGACCATCACCTTGAGGACGGCGTTCTTCGCCCCGAGGATCCCGACGGTGCCCTGGAGACGGGTCCCGCCCTCGACAACCACCTTCGACATTCAGGCGAATGTAGTTAGGTGCGACGCCAACCCCATGTTGCCGTACGGGCCCTGGCTACGCTGCCGCCCGACATGAGAATCGCACTCGGCGCAGATCACGCCGGTTATCCAATGAAGGATTACCTATCGACATGGCTCGCCGAGGCAGGTCATGCCGTATATGACCTCGGCACCCATTCAGCAGAGCCGGTCGATTACCCCGACTACGCGGCTGCTGTCGCCCAGGCGGTGCTTGACGGCCGTGCCGACCGGGGAATCGTCATCTGCGGGTCAGGGGCGGGGGCGGCGATCGCGGCCAACAAGCTGAGCGGTATCCGGGCGTCCGTCGCCCACGACACCTACACGGCACACCAGATGGTGGAGCACGACGACGTGAACGTCCTCTGCCTGGGATCCCGGGTCATCGGAACCTCCCTGGCCGAGGAGCTGGTCACCACCTTCCTCGAGGCGCGCTTCTCCCGGGACGACCGTCACGTCAGACGGCTCGACAAGATCCGTTCGCTCGAGAGCTGATCAGTCGGGAAACCCGCCTTGAGCGAGGGCGACCATCGCGTCGAGGCCGTCGACCGGGATCTCACCGGAGACCCTGAACAAGTTCGTGTTGTCCCCGTCGAGAACGACCCAGAATGGCGTCCCTGCCATCCCGTAGCTGGCGGCGACGGTGCCGATGTCGTCGTCCATGATCACCGGGGCGGTCCACCCTTCCTCCTCCAACCAGGTCTGGGGTGGCCAGTTGGGGCGAAGACGATCGGTGGCGGTGGCAACGGAGATGAGCTCCACATCGTCGGGTAGGTTCCCTGCATCAACCCAGTCCTGGACCACGGGCACCTCGTTCTGGCAGTGAGGGCACCAATGCGCCAGGAACAAGACGATCTTCGGGGTCCCGTCGGGCTCGATCGTCACGGTGTTCCCGTTCCAGTCGGCCCCGGTGACGGTCGGGGCGGTCAATCCCACCGCCACGTCGTCGCTGCCGCTGTTGTACACGGGAAGGGTGTCACCCTCCACCGTGGGATCACCGTATCCGATGCCCTCGTCGACGGGCTCCTCACCGGCGATGGAGATGGCGAGCAGGACGATCAGCGCGAGACCGACAACACCTCCGATGATCCACCACAACGTGGAGTTGCTCTTGCCGCTTCTGGCTCCTGGTTTCGGTGTGGTCTTCTGGGTCATTCCTTGGCTTTCGTGTAGAAGGCGAGCAAGACGGCGATCACGATAAACCCGGCCGCGGCCATAAAGGGAAGGTCCATGAACCCGAACACCGCGATGCTTCGAGCCGAGCAAGGGTTGAGCGGGTCACAGGACCCCCCCTCCAGGCTGGGATAGAACTGCACGACGTTGTGATAGATCGAGATGGCCATGCCAATCACGGCCAGCGGCAGGGCGTAGTACCTGACCACCACCTCTCGCCGGATGGCGCCGACCAGGAGGATGATGGCGAGGGGATACATGGCGATCCGCTGGAACCAGCAGAGACGGCAGGGGACGAAGTGGATTACCTCCGAGTAGATGAGTGAACCCACCGTGCACACCAGGGCGACTATCCAGGCCAGCCAGATGGCGTTGGTCCCCAGCAGTGTCGAGGCCCCGGGGCCCTTCACCAACCGGTAGACGACCAGACCCAAGGCCCCAATGAGGGCGACGATGGTGAGAGCGGCGAAGAGGTTGTTGAGGAGAAGGACTGATTGGGTTGACATAGTTGCTGCTACTCGGCAGTCCCGACCGGATTCGAACCGGCGTTTCCGGCTTGAAAGGCCGGCGTCCTGGGCCACTGGACGACGGGACCTCGGGAAGCGGTCAGGTTACCGGCTCCGGGCTCTCTACCCGGTGAGTCGGTCACGAGCCCGCGCCAGGCGCCCCAAGGTTGTCTCCTTGCCCAGGGCCGCCATCGATTCGAACAACGGTGGGCTGACCGAAGACCCGGTCACCGCCACCCGCATCGGCTGCAGCCCTCTCCCGGTGCCGATCCCCATCTCTTCCAACATGCCGCGCAGCACCGCCTCTATCCCCCCTGCGGTCCAGTCCTCGACTCCAGAGAGACGGCTATGTGCCTCGACCAAGATCCCGAGCACACCCTCCTTGGCCATGACCTTCTCCCAGGATTCAGCGTCGTAGTCCTCGAAATCCTCGAAGAGGAACACGACCTGATGACCCGCCTCCGGGAGCAGCCGGGTCCTCTCCTGCACGAGATCCGAGATCGCCTCGAACCTCGCCCACTCCTCACCGGTGAGCGGCCTGCCCACCGCCTCCTCGACATGAGGCCTCACCTCCGCCTGGAAGGCGGCTCGGTCCAGCGCTCTGATGTATTCCCCGTTCATCCAGGCCAGCTTGTCCGGGTCGAACACGGCCGGGTTCCGCGACACGTCTGCCAGGTCGAACGCCGCGATCGCCTCCTCACGGGAGAAGATCGTCGTCTCCGCGTCCAGCGACCAGCCGAGCAGGGAGAGATAGTTGAAGACCGCGTCGGGGAGATAACCCTCGTCCCGGTAGAGCGAGAGCGAGGTTGCCCCATGCCGCTTGGAGAGCTTTCTTCCGTCCGTGCCGAAGAGAAGCGGCAGATGGGCATAGGTCGGCTCTTCGGCGCCAAGGGCCCTGGTCAGGAGGATGTGCTTCGGCGTCGACGGCAGGAGGTCCTCACCGCGGGCGACGTGGGTGATCTCATAGTCGACATCGTCGACGGTCGAGGCGAGGTGATAGGTCGGTGTCCCGTCGCTGCGCAGGATCACGAAGTCGTCGAGGTCCCTTGGCTCGAAGCTGACCGTCCCACGCACCAGATCCTCGAAGACGACACTCAGGTCCTGAGGCACCGATAGTCGGATCGCCCCGCCTTCGGCCGGCGTTTCGGGGCGGCGGATGTAATGGCCGGGGTGAACCCTTTCGGCTTGAGCCCTCTGCCGCAGTGCCTCCAGCTCCTCCGGGGTCCGATCGTCGTGGTACGCGGCGCCCGCGCCAACCAGGGCGATGGCAGCTTCCCTGTAGCGATCGAAGCGATCTGACTGCCGGTAGCTGCCGTGGGGCCCGCCTACCCCGACCCCCTCATCCCAATCGAGCCCGAGCCAGCGCAGCGACTCGATGATGTCCGCCTCGAACTCGGCGGTCGACCTCTCCCGGTCGGTGTCGTCCACCCGGAGTATGAACTGGCCCCCATGGTGACGGGCAAAGAGCCAGTTGAACAGGGCGGCGCGAGCGGTGCCAACGTGGAGGCTCCCGGTGGGTGACGGGGCAACCCGCAGCCGCACCGTCACCGGGCCACGACCCGATTGCGGAGTGTGCCGATCCCGTCGATCTCCACCTCCATGACGTCACCGGGCTCCACCTTCCCCACCCCCGCCGGCGTGCCGGTCAGGATCACATCTCCGGGAAGGAGGGTCATCACCGCAGACACGTACTCGAGGATCTCGGCGACGCCAAAGACCATGTCCGAGGTGAACCCCGCCTGGCGAACCTCCCCGTTCACCCGGCAGATCACCGCCAGCTTCTCCAGCGGGTCCAGCTCGGTCTCGATGGCCGGGCCGAGCGGACAGAAGGTGTCGAAACCCTTGGCTCGTGCCCATTGGCCATCCTTCTTCTGAAGGTCCCGCGCCGTGACGTCGTTGGCGGCGGTGTAGCCGATGATGTAGGCCGACGCATCCTCGGCTCTCACGTGACGGGCCACCCTGCTGATGACGGCCGCCAGCTCGGCCTCGTGATGGACTTCCTTCGAGATCGGCGGGTAGACCACGTTGGCGTCGGGCCCGATCACCGAGGTCGCCGGCTTGAGGAAGATCAACGGCTCGTCGGGGACCGTTGCATTCCTCTCATCGGCATGGTCTTCATAGTTGCGACCGACGGCGATGACCTTGGTCGGGATCACGGGTGCGAGGAGCTGGACGCTCTCCCAGGGGACCACGGTCTCGGTCGGCTCCCATGCGACGAAGGGCGACCCGTTGTAGACGAGGACTCCCTCGGCGTCGGCGACGCCATATGCGATGTCATCCCCGGCCTTGATCCTGACGATCTTCATGCGAACAGCGGAAGCTAGCTGTGGTCGACGCCGTGCTCGCCGGTGTGGGACAGCGCCCACCGCACCTGCTCGGGCTTGGCGACGATCAGGTCGAGATCGACTTCGGCGACTGCGGTCTCCCCCGGCCGCAGATCATGATGCACCGCCGTCTTCCATCGCTCCCGCCGCTCGATCACCTCGGGCGCCGCGTCAAACCCGTACCCACAGAGGATCAGGGCCATCTCGAGGTCCTCATGGATGGGACCCCTCCCAAGGGCACCAGCGCGGGCGGTCATCAACGCACCGAGCACGGCCCTGAGGGCAGGGTCGTCATCGGGAAGGTCGGCCGAGCTGAGTATTCGCCTCGCCCAGCCCCCGTCGGGAGCGGGCAGACCGAACATGCCGCCCCTGGGCACGTCGTCCGGGGATACCGGTACGCCGGGCTTGGTCGGCCGCCAGGGCCTCGGGGGTGGTGGCTGGGGTACCGATCGAGGCCGGGTTGCCTCAGTGATCTCGATATTCGGCTGTTGGCCCATCAGGCGAATGTGAGCCAGTGGCGATACTGAGGGATCTTGGCGGCGACCAGGTCCGAGAACAGATCCTGGGCCTTGCGGGTGACCGCTCCTGGTTTCCCGTCGCCGATCGGCCTCCCGTCGATCTCGCGCACCGGTGTGACCTCCGCTGCGGTCCCAGTGAGGAACACTTCATCCGCGGTGTACAGGCTCCCTCGGGCGAGATCGATCTCGATCACCTCCATGCCCTCGTCCTTGAGCAGGTCGATCACCGAGTTTCGAGTGATCCCCTCGAGGATTCCGGAAGAGACGGGAGGTGTGAAGACCATGCCGTTGCTGACCGTGAACAGGTTCATGCCGCTGCCCTCGGACACCGACCCCTCGTCGTTGAGCATGATCGCCTCGTCATAGCCGTGGCGCAGCGCCTCCTGCTTTGCCAGCACCGAGTTGAGGTACTGACCCGAGCCTTTGGCCGTGGGGATGAAGCTGGCGTGGGAGATGCGCCTCCAACTCGACACCGTGGCCGTTATGCCGTTCTGCACCCCTTCGTCGCCCATGTAACTGCCCAAGTAAAAGGCTGCCATGTAGTTGTGGACACGGCTGGCCGCGGGGTTGATGCCGAATGAGCCGAGCCCGTAGAAGACGAGGGGTCGGATGTAGGCCGAATCGAGGTCGTTGACCCGGAGCAGTTCGAGACAGGCTTCGTCCATCTCCTCCGCGCTCTCCTTCATCGGGATCCCATAAGCGCGTGCAGAGGCGACGAGCCGCACCATGTGCTCGTGGAGACGGAATACGGCGGTTCCCTCGGGTGTCTTGTAGGCGCGGATGCCCTCGAAGACACCGGACCCGTAGTGGAGGGAATGTGACAGGAAGTGGACTGTGGCGTCGTCCCAATCGACGAACTCACCATCAACCCATATCTTGGATGCCGGTTCCATCGGGTAAGGCTAACTGCTGAATCTGAGAGGGGAATCTGCACGGCGATGGGATGACGCTCCTGGTGGTGTTCAATAGCCCAATGGGACGAGATCGGTCGGCGATCATCGAGTGGCTCCTGGAAGGCGATCCCTCCATCCGCTGGCAGACGCTCCGCGACCTCGCAGACGCCGACGAATCGATATGGAGGGCCGAGCAGCAGAAGGTGGCCACCGAGGGATGGGGCCGGCAGTTGCTCGCGCACCAGGATGAGTCGGGCCGTTGGACCCCGAAGCTGTACGGGAAGAAGTGGATCTCCACGACCTACAGCATGGTGCTCTTGCGGCAGATGGGTCTGCCTTCGTCCGATCCCAGGGCGGTCAAGTCCTGTCTCCTGTTCCTCGATGAAGCCCAGGGAGCGGACGGCGGAATCGACGTGTATGCGACTCCCCGGGAGAGTGAGACATGCGTCACGGCCATGGTCCTGGCGATGCTCTATTGGTTCGAGGTCGACGACCCCCGCCGCGAAGCCGTCCTGCAATACCTGTTGGGCCGGCAACTGGCAGACGGTGGTTGGAACTGCGAGCCGTCGAGTCACGGGTCATTCCACACCACATCGGAAGCCCTGGAGGCATTGCGGGTGTGCGCAGGATCGAAACCTCGAGACATCGGTGCCGTCTAGAGCGCCCAAGCCCGGGGGCGTGAGTTCTTCCTTCATCATCGTCTATTCCGATCCCATCGGACCGGGGAAGTGGCCAACGATCAGTTCCTTCGTTTCTCCTTCCCACCACGGTGGCACTACGACGTGTTGCGCGGGCTGGACTACTTCTGGTCCGCACGGGCACTGAGTGACGTCCGTCTCCAGGAGGCGATCGACCTGGTCGTGCGAAAGCGGCGGGCGGATGGGCGCTGGACCCTTCAACAGCGCTGGCCGGGCGAGACCTGGTTCGAGATGGAGAAGGTGGGCGAGCCAAGCCGATGGAACACGCTGCGGGCGCTCAGGGTCCTGAAGGGGTGGCACGAGCCGATCTAGGCTCGCCCCGATGCACCGTGTGGTTGGCTCCTTCTTCGGCACGGGGCTCCTGCTTCGTCGTCTCTGGGGCTCGGATGCCGGTTCGGGCACGGTGGGCGCCCTGTTCGCCCTACCCATATCTCTTTGGGTCGGCTCGAGATTCGGCTGGCCGGCCCAACTGGCAGGCGCGGCGCTTCTCACGATCCTGTCCCTGTGGGCCGGCCGGCGGCTCGCCGAGGAGGAAGGGGATGCGGGCTGGATCGTGATCGACGAGGCGGCGGGAGCGTTCGTCTCGACAATCGGGCTCCTCGGATGGCCCGCCATCATCGGCTTTGTCGTGTTCCGGATCGCCGACATCACCAAGAAGCCGTTTCCCGGGGTCCATCAAGCCGACTCGATGGGCGGATCGGTTGGCATCACGCTCGACGACACCGTCGCCGGGCTCTACGGGCTGGCCATCGGCCATTTGTTCCAGGTCGCGCTCTTCTGAATGAGTGGTGGCTCCATCGCCTCGCAGGTCGCCTAACGTCTCGTCCAGGAGGTAGTGAATGGAATGGCACCCTAAGACCATCGCCGTCGGTGTCGATGGGTCGGCGATCAGCACGAAGGCCGCGGAGATGGCCACAGCCATGGCGCGCGTCTGGAAGGCGAAGTTGCTGATCGTGACGGTGGTCAGGACGCCTGAAGGGTGGTGGGGAATCGGTGGCGCACCACCATCCCCGGAGGCACTTTCTGCAGCCCTGGTCCAGGGCCAGGAGGAGATCCTCAGAGAGATCGAAGAGCATCTAGACCTCGATGGGATCGACTACGAGACCGTCCAGGAGCTCGGTGACCCGTCCTGGAAGCTCATAGAGGTGGCAGAGGCACGGGGCGTCGATGTCCTCGTGATCGGCAAGCGTGGAGCCGGCCTCGCCGAGCGCATGATGCTGGGATCAGTGGCCGACCGGCTGGCCCATCATTCCCCGATCCCGGTGCTGGTCATCCCGTAGGGCAGGTCCGGCCTGCTCCTACCATCGGCGGGTGCCCACGGTCGCAATCCTGCCGGTCAAGTCTTTCCGGCTCGGCAAGGCCCGGATGGCCGATGATCTCTCCCCGGATTCGAGATCCGATCTGGGCCGGAGACTCACCGAACGGACCGCTGCTCTTGCCGACGAAGCGGAGATGCTCCCTGTGCTCGTGGCCGGGGACGCGGAGGTGGCCGAATGGGCGCTGGGTCTCGGCTTGCCTTCCATTCCGGATCCCGGGGAGGGTTTGAGCGAGGCGGCTGCGGCGGGGACCCGTTGGGCAGCGGTCTCAGGAAGCTGGTGGCTGGTGCTGCACACCGACCTGCCGCTGCTGACGCGGGAAGACCTGAACGAGCTGTCCGGTGCGATGGCCCGGAGTGGGTGGGTCATCGCCCCTTCGGCCGACGGCGGCACTTCGGCCCTTGGTGGTCATGGGGAGGCCACGTTCTCGTACGGCCCCGGGAGCTTTCACATCCACCTGGGTCGCTTCCCCGACGCGGAGATCGTCAGCCGACTCGGCCTCCTCCACGACGTCGACTCTTTCGCCGACCTGACATCGGCGCGGCGCCATCGTCGTGGCCTCTGGCTGAACGAGCCGCCATGAGCGACCGCTTCGACGGCTCGATCCTCGTGCCGGACCCCGTGGGGCGAGGTCGGATACTCGACTGGCTGGATGTGGGTCTCGCCGCCGTCGACCCGGAACCGCTTACCCGGCAGGCCCTTGTCAGCAGAGCCGGGGAAAGAGTCATTGTCATCGCCATCGGCAAGGCCGCAGCCGCGATGGCGCGGGGTGCTGCCGACGTCCTCGATGTCGTGGGAGGGGTCTGTGTCTCCGATCATGTCGAGGAGACCACCAGCCGGATCCCATTCCTGGTCGGAGACCACCCGGTGCCAGGCCCGGGGAGTCTCTCTGCCGGCGTGGCCGTCCTCGAATCGGTGCGCAGCGCGCCCTCCGGCACCCCGATCATCGCCCTCGTATCGGGTGGAGGATCGACTGTCTGTGAGATGCCACGCGAAGGAGTGACCCTCGAGTACCTCGCCGGGGTGAATCGGCGGCTGATCATGGCAGGAGCCACCATCGAGGAGATCAACCTGGTCCGGGCGCATCTCTCCGCGATCAAGGGCGGGGGCCTGTCCAGAGCAGCGGGGCGGCCGATCGACACCTTTGTGGTGTCCGACGTCGGAGCTGCCGACCCCGGCGTGGTGGCGTCAGGTCCCACTATCCCCGGTGCGCAGAATCCCGAAGCGGCCATCACGATCATGACCAAAGCAGGCATCGAGGTCCCTCCCGAGGTGCGGCGAGCGATGTCAGCCCCTTCGACCTGGCTACCACGACCGATCGTGACCCTCATCGCCGACGGATTCGACGCTGCCCGGGCAATCGCCGGGGTGGCCCCGCCACCCGTTGTCGTTCGGTCCGGCTGGCTGGAAGGGGACCTGGAAAGCTGTCTCGACAGCTTCATCTCCACCGCAGAGCGCGGTGTGACCATCGGCGTCGGCGAGCCGGTCCTCGAAGTCGGTGGCGACGGGCGCGGTGGACGGTCCACCCATGCCGCCCTCCTCGCTGCCATCCGCCTCGAAGGGACCACGAGTGTCTTCACCGCTTTCGCCACCGATGGGGTGGATGGATCTTCGCGTTCGGCCGGCGCCATCTCGGACGGCGGCACGATCTCCAGGGGTGGTGACCCGGGCCGGGCGCGGGCCGGGTTCGACTCGGCCGGCTACCTGGAAGCCACATCCGACCTCTTGAAGTGCGCAGCAACGGGCACGAACGTGTCGGACATCTGGATTCTCTGGCGACCGGAGGATGGACCCGACCGTAGAGTGGCCTGACCGAGCGTAAGGCCGAGTGGGTCGCCGAGGGCGACTGATCGTCGCGTTGGGCTCTCTTGATATCCGGATTCTCTCGGCACTGGCAGACCGGTCACGACGTAGAGTGATCTGACCGAGGAACTGGAAACATGGAGAAGACGCTCGTCATAACCGGTGGCACCGGCGGTCTCGGCACCGCCCTGGTGCGACGCCTCGCCTTCGAGGACTACCGACTCGCGGTCACCTATCTGATGCCCGAGGAGGCGGCCAAGTTCGAGGAGGAGTTCGACATCGACGAGGACCGGCTGCTCCTGGTTCGGGTCGATGCCACCAATGCCGAGGCGGTGAACAGCCTGATGAAAGACGTTGCCGACAAATGGGGGTCGATCCACGGTCTGTGCGCCCTGGTCGGCGGGTGGGCCGGCGGCCGTGACGTCGCCGAGACCGATGACGTGAGATTCGAGAGAATGGTCGATCTCAACCTCCGCTCCACCTTCTTCGCCGTGAGGGCGGTGGTCCCCTATCTGGTGGAGACCGGATGGGGCCGGATCATCACAGTCGGGAGCAGGGCAGCAGTCGACTTCCCAACCGGGCAGGCCGCGTTCAACGTGGCCAAGGCAGGTGTGGTTGCGTTGACCAAGTCGCTCGCCCAGGAGCTCGACGGGACCGGGGTCACGGCCAACGTCCTGATGCCCTCCGTGATCGACACGGCGGCGACACGGCAGTCACTCCCCTACGCCGACTACGTGAACTGGCCCACTCCCGACGAGATCGCAGCCGTCGCCCACTTCTTGTTGGATGACGACTCCGGGGTCATCAACGGGGCGGAGATACCGGTCTACGGACGGGCCTAGAAGAGCTCGATCCACTCTCCGTGAGGGTGCGCCCGACCCACGGTCCGCGCCCCTGAGCCGTCGTCGACCATCAAGCGAGCCCAGTCCTCTGTCTTGTCGATGGCCTCCATCGACACTCGGAGCACGGGGCGATCGGCTCGTGCCGCCACGATGATGGCCTCGAGCCGATCTCGCTGCTCGGCGCTGAACTGGATCAAGGTGAATGAGTTGACCACGACGGCCGGCTCAGCTGAAGGAAGCCCTGCCAAGGCCACGGGGAGTGTCTCCAGGGCGTCACCGGCCACCAACTCGAGGTCCAACGTGGCCATCAGGTCCAGCGCAGCCCGGAGCCTCGCCCGGCGCTCGACGTGCTCTGGCCAGATCAGGGCATCCAGCCACTGTCGGGCATCACCGTCGGAGGGATCGATCGGGTTGAGGTCGAGACCGATGCGTCGCAACACTTCCACCTCCCGCAACTCCGGGGGGACGCCACGAGATTCGGCCTCGAGCACCAGCGGCGAGCTGGGGCCCCACTGCAGACCGTCATACACATAGTGATATCGATCGAGGCCCAGGTTCAGCCCGGCGCTGGTCCCCACGTCGATCAGATGGAATGTGTCGAACCGGGCCATCATCACCATCGGGAGCAGGGCGACACAACGGCGGCACTCGTTGGTCTGGGTGTACCGGGTGTTGCCTATCTCGACGATCTCGTCTTCGTGCTGGAGCACGAACCGGCGGAAGAGGGGGCCGGCGCCCTCGATCGGCAGGGGGTGCTCTGTCAGGGAAGGGTAATGGGCAGCCAGTTCGGGGCTTTCTCCCCTCATCAACAGCAGATGGACCGCCCCGAACACCAGATTGGCCTGGGGCAGATGCTCGACGCGGGTCATCACCCGCAACAATTCCGCGTCATCGGCGATCACCTCGACCAGATGGGCATAGAGGGGTGACCCGTGAGTGTGCTTTCCCCAGGCCCTCATGGCCCCCGGGGTGGTTGTCATCAATGTGTGTCCCGCCGGTAGGAGGTGGCCAGCGCGTCGGCGTACTCGTTCCAGCGGTAGCCACTGTGAGCCTTGATCCATTCGATCCGGACCGCAGGCCTCTGCTTGTAGAGGGCATGTGCCTCTTTGACCAGGTCCAGATTGGCAATGGGCCCGGGCGACTTCTTCGTCCAGCCTCTCGCCTTCCAGCCATCGGCCCAATTGGTGACGATGTTCACCACGAGTTGTGAGTCGGTGTAGACGGTCATCTCGGAATCCAGGGAGAGCATTCGGAGCCCGGCGATGAGAGCGGTGAGCTCCATCTTGTTGTTGGTGGTGTGAGGCTCAGATCCGTGAGCCTCGTCCTCGACCTCCCCGTCGACGACGTAGACCGCCCCCCAGCCACCCGGCCCGGGATTGCCCTCCGAGGCCCCGTCGGTGAAGACCCCGGTGTCGGGTCCTTCCGTGAAGGAGTCGAGGACCTCCGCGACGCTCAGATCCTTGTTCTTGGTGCGGCTGGCAGGCCCGGCCGGTCGCGCCGGCGGCCGGCTGTTTCCAGGAGCGCGGCCCTCGGCGTTCTTGCAGTCGAGACACTGACGGGGAGTCCAGCCCGGATAGCGGTCGAGCACGTCCTGGCGGACGCCGAACTCGTTGCCGCAGGTCTGGCAGATGAACACGGTCTCACGGTAATGCCCTGGCACTTGGAGCCCGTGAACAGAGTTGGGGACCTGATCAGGGCTTGGAGAAGACCGATATGAACTGCGGCGACTTGAACAGGTTGAACTCGTGGTGGGTCTCGACCAGCCCGTTTCGCCCCATCAGCTCACGAACCTTGCGCGGGTCGAGCTTGTGACAGTGGACGTCGCGGGCCTTGAACGGGGTCCCGTGGAGGATGATCGAGGTCGGGATCGCGTAAAGACCCTGGATGGGCTCCGCCGGGTAGATGAACAGGGCCTTGCCCCCCTGCTTGAGAACCCTCGCCATCTCTGCCGCTGCCTGCTCCAGGGGAGGGATGTGCTCGATTGCGTGAACGGACACGATGGCGTCGAACTCGCCGTCGGCGAAGTCGAGTGACTCTGCCCTCATGCACATGACCCGATCCGAGCCCGACACCTCCGGGGCGGTGGGATTGGCGTCGACCCCCACCACATCGATCCCGCGCTCGGCGAGACGCATGGTGAGATGACCCTGCCCGCACCCGACCTCGAGCACCCTCTGTCCTCGCTTCAGCGGGAGGAGCCGGTCGATCCGGCGAAGATGGGATGAGTCCCAACGGTTGACCGTTGCGTAGCGCCGGGAGTCGTATTCCGTCATCGGGTGGAGGCTAGGAGAGGCTTTCGAGATGGGCGGAAACGCCGTAGTCGAGCAACAGGGGCCCATCCGGGGTCAGTGCCACGTGCGTCACCGCGGTGTTCTGAGGTGTGAACAATGACTCAGAGTGGGAGTCGCTGGTGGAGGTCAAGGACGACACGTAGGCGCGAATCGCTGCGCCATGCGCGATCACGACCGTCGGCTCGCCCTTGGTCGGCTCGACGTGCTCGAGGGTGGCACGGAAGCGCCCCGTGAGCTCGCCCCAGCTCTCACCCGTCTCGCCGCGTTTCAGATCGACACCATCTCGGTAGATGGTCTCCATCAGCACGGGCCAGATCTCGAAGATCTCGTCAGAGGTCAGGCCCTCCCAGTCTCCCATCCCGAGCTCTTTGAGCCCATCGAGCGTGACCACGCCGTCGCCGGCGATGTATTCCGCCGTGGCCTGGGCCCGGCCCAGCGGTGACGCATAGACGGTCGCCGCCGTTCCGTACCAATCTCGAAGGGCGGCCGCCTGCTGGTGCCCGACCTCGTCGAGACCCCAGTCTCCCTGGCCTTGCCAGCGACCTTCGATGTTTGCCCGGGTCTGCCCGTGACGGATCAGAGCGAGGACCGGGTCTCCCTTGTCGAGATGCGACCGGACTTCCGGGGGCCGCGGGCCGAAGTGCCCGAGGTCGTTGAAGACCGCCAGCCGTGGGCGCTCGTATGACCAGATCAGCTTCGTGATCGAGGTGTTGCCGACGTAGGCGTGGACCCGGTGCCCTTTCCCTGCGAGGTGACGCTGCAATGCCTCCTGGATGAAGCCACCGTGGGTGACGATCGCAGCGTGACCATCCTGTCCGAGCTGGTCCGCGACCCGGTCCAGGGCAGATCGGAAGAGC
>JBFYOJ010000098.1:0-10081 GCA_041303885.1 Acidimicrobiia bacterium
CGGATCGGTCTCGGACTGTCCATCGTGGAGCAGATAGCCGAGGCACATGGAGGGTCGCTGGCGCCCTTCCCCGACCCGTCCGGGATCGGCACCACGATGGTCATCTGGCTCCCCACGCCCGGTGGCGTGGCACCCCGGCCCTCCGGTTCGCCTTTTACGATTGCTTGAACTGCGGGCTCGTAGCGTTGAAGCTGGCAGAAGCCCTCTATTACAGGTCAGAGAGATGACACAGGAACAGACACCTCACAACGCCGCGCTCGAGACCGCGACCGAGGACGCGGAAGGGAAGCCAATCGAGGCGGAGGCCCCCACTGCCGTCATGACATCCGGGCCGCCGGTCGCCGACGCCGTGAGCGATGAGCTGCCCACAGCCCCGGTCACCCAGGAGCTCCCGGGTGAGGCCGGTCATCCCCCGGCGGCCGCGCCACCGCCGCCACCGCCGGTGCCTGCTGCCGCTGCACCGGCTCCCGCCGCTCCCGCACGGAGAGGCATGCCGATGTGGCTGACGGTGTTGCTGGCGATGCTGTTGGTGGCGGTCTCGTCCGGGGTCACCTATCTGCTGGTGTCGGATCAGCCGGCGGACTCCGCGGCGACCGGCGACCAGGAGCAACCAGAAGCGGCCGGGTCGCCCGAAGTCGTGCCCGGTGAAGAACCCGTCGCCGATGTCGCCGAGCTGATCCTGCCATCGGTCGTCCAGATACAGACCAGCGCCGGTGTCGGATCGGGAGTCATCTACGACTCCAATGGGCTGATCCTCACCGCGGCTCATGTCGTCGCGGGGAGTGACACCGTCACCGTCCGGTTCAATGATGGCGAGGAGATGGAAGGGACGGTCCTCGGTGGAACCTCGGGTGCCGACGTGGCAGTGGTTCAGGTGGATCGAACCGGTCTTCCGGCTGCCGAGCTCGCCCTCGGCGAGGATCCGCGGGTGGGGCAAATGGCAGTTGCCGTGGGCAGCCCCTGGGGTCTGCAAGGCACCGTCACCTCGGGGATCATCTCTGCCGTCAATCAGTCGATCCCTTCCGGGACGACGGCTCGCTCGGTCATTCAGACCGACGCCGCCATCAACCCTGGCAACTCGGGTGGGCCCCTGGTCGACCGCGAGGGCAGGGTCCTCGGGATCAATGTGTCGATCTTCAGTCTCTCCGGGTCCAACGACGGTGTTGGGTTTGCGGTCCCGATAGATGTCGCACATGACGTCGCAGAGCGGGTGGTGGCCGGCGAGTCGATCGACACCGCCTTTCTCGGCGTCGTCGGCGAAAACCCCGAGTCGGGCCAGGCCGGCGCCGTCATCACCGAGGTCACTCCTGGGAGCGCGGCGGATGAAGCCGGGATCGAAGTCGGTGACCTCGTGATCACGGTCGACGGAGTGACGGTCCAGGGGATGATCGACCTCGCCGCCCAGGTCCAGTCCCATAGCCCCGGTGACACCGTCGAGCTGGTGATCGTGCGTGATGGCCAGGAGCAAACGGTCGCCGTCACCTTCGGGGAGAGGCCCGACGACCTCGGATAGGTCCTCCCTGGGTGGGCCCGGCTATCCTGGCCGGGCCCACCACTGCCGGTGGGCGCCCCGGAGGCAGCGAAGCCGGTTTGATCCCGGTGCTGTCCCGCAACTGTGAAGCCCCCGACGTGGGGATGAGCCAGGTCGCCTGACCTCCAGGGCCACGACGAAAGTCTCGGATGAAGACGGAAGCGTGGGCTCAGGGAAGCCACCGGCCTCTTCATCCTCCTGAACGGAGGATGTTTCATATGAGAAGGACGGCCCTCGCCATCGGGCTGCTTCTGGCACTTGCGGCCTGTGCCCCATCGGGCGGAGTCGACCTTTCGGCGGATCTGACCGCCGCGGGAACGGCCGAATCGACTGTCACGGCCGAAACCACCCTGTCTTTCCCGGTCACCGTCCAGGATTCTGGCGGAGCGGTCACCATCGAGTCGAGACCGGAGAGGATCGTGTCATTGTCCTCGACCGCGACCGAGATGCTCTTCGCCATCGGGGCCGGCGATCAGGTGGTCGCCGTCGACGAGTACTCGACCTATCCGGCCGAGGCGCCAGTGACCGACCTATCCGGGTTCTCTCCGAATATGGAGGCGATCATCGGCTTTGAGCCGGACCTGGTGTTCCTCTCCTACGACCCTGGCGACTTGCAGGCAGGGCTGGCCGCGGTGGGGATCCCGAGCCTCCGGTACACCACCGCACTGAGCCTGGACGACTCCTACGACCAGATCGAGGCGATTGGAGCTGTCACCGGCCACATCGGGGAGGCAGCCGAGGTCGTATCGGCGATGCAGTCCGACATCGACCGGATCGTTGCATTCGCCACCGTCCCCGACGGGATCAGCTTCTACCACGAGGTGGATGCGACCCTGTATTCCGCCTCGTCACACAGCTTCCTCGGACAGATCTATGCCATGCTCGGGCTGGACAACATTGCCGACGCCGCCGACCCCGACGGGATCGGCTTCCCACAACTGGCCGCCGAATACGTGGTCAGCCAGGATCCCGACCTGATAGTCCTGGCCGATGTCGACTTCGGTGTCACTGTCGAGAGCCTCTCTGAGCGCCCTGGCTGGTCGGAGATGACCGCGGTCGAGAACGGCTCCATCGTGGAGCTTGACGCGTACCTCGCCTCGAACTGGGGGCCACGGGTGGTGGAGTTCTTGCAGACCATCGCCGACGCCGTGTCGGAGCTCGAAGTCGGTCCTTGAGCGGGGTGCCTGCCCCGTCGCTGGTGACAGCTGCCCGGATCGGCCCGGTCAGGTGGACGATCGCCGTCGTCGTGCTCCTTCTCGTGGCCGCCGCCGCCTTGCTGGTTGGCTCGGTCGAGCTACCACCGGACGGAGTGGCTCGAGCGCTGATCGATCGACTTCCGCTGGTCGTAGTCGAGCACGGCCTGACCAACCTCGAATTGCGACTTCTCTTCGAGCTGCGGTTGCCGCGCGTGGTGTTGGGGGGCATGGTGGGAGCGGTGCTGGCCGTCGCAGGTGCGGGCTATCAGGGAGTCTTCCGCAACCCTTTGGCGGACCCTTACCTCCTCGGGGTGGCTGCCGGAGCGGGGCTGGGCGCGACTCTCGTGATCGGAGTCGGTGCCGGGTCGGCCGCCCTTCCGCCAGTGGCGTTCGCCGGCGGGGTGGCGGCGGTTGGAGCCACCTACGTTCTTAGCCGCACCGCCGGCGGCAGAACGACCACCTCGTTGATCCTTTCCGGGATTGCGGTGGCGGCGTTCGCCACCGCGGTGCAAACCTTCCTCCTCCAGCGCAGCTATGAGACGCTCCGGGAGGTGTATTCCTGGATCCTCGGGAGGCTGGTGACCGTCGGGTGGGGCGAGGTGTGGGCTCTTTTTCCCTACGCTCTGGCTGCAGGCGCCGCTTTGATCCTGTCGCGACGGCTGCTCGATGTCCTCGTGCTCGGCGACGAGGAGGCGGCCGGGCTCGGGGTGAACGTCCTGATGGTGCGGCGCGTCGTCGTGCTCGCCGCCACTCTCGCCACGGCGGCGGCGGTCAGCGTGAGTGGATTGATCGGCTTCGTCGGGATCATCGTCCCCCACACGATCCGTCTCCTGACAGGTTGGAGCTACCGGGTGATCCTGCCGCTCTCACTCGCCTACGGGGCCACCTTCCTGATCCTCGCCGATCTCACGGCCCGTACCGTCGTCGCTCCGGCAGAGCTTCCCATAGGTGTGGTTACCGCCTTTCTGGGTGCTCCCTTCTTTCTCGTTGTTCTTAGGACGATGCGGGGGAGCTCTTGATCACCTGGAGCTCGGTCGAGGTCTCGTTCGACGGCCGGACGGTGGTTGGGCCCCTCAGCCTCACGGTCGGCGACGCCGAGTGGGTGGGCGTCATCGGCCCGAACGGAGCAGGCAAGTCGACGCTTCTCAAGGCGGCGGTCGGCATCGTCGCTCACCGGGGGGCAATCGATCTAGGTGGACGCGAGCGAAGGGCTGGTGTCGACATAGCCTGGATGCCGCAGCGACCGCATCTGCCCGACGAGATGAATGTGGCCAACTACGTGCTCCTCGGCCGCACTCCCCATCTCGGCTACCTGGGTGCGGAGAGCTCGAAGGACTTGCAGTCCGTTGAGAGGGCGATCCATCGACTCGGCCTCGACGAGCTGGCCGGGCGAGCCCTCTCGACCCTGTCCGGGGGGGAGGCACAGCGGGCGGTGCTCGCCAGGGCCTTGGCGCAGGAGTCCCCGGTGCTCCTGCTCGACGAGCCGACCTCGAGCCTCGACGTCGGGCATGCAGTGGAAGTCCTCGAGATCCTCGACGAGCTTCGCCACCAGGAGGGCCTGACCGTGATCACCGCACTTCACGACCTCAATCTCGCCGGGCGGTTTGCCGACCGTCTGGTGCTCCTCGCCGGCGGTCGGATCGCGGCCGAGGGCCCCCCCGCCGAGGTGCTGACCGAGGAGGTCTTGATCCCGAGCTACGGTGCCGGGATCCACGTCGTGACCAATGGTGACGGGCCGACCGTAATCCCGACAAGGAGGCGCCGTGACTGACCCAGCGAAACCGCCCACCGAGCCTCCCGGCCGAGCGCAGCGCCGGGAGCTCTCCTTGGTGCTGGTCCACACTGGCGACGGCAAAGGCAAGTCGACCGCTGCCTTCGGCACCGCGATGCGGGCTGTGGCGCGCGATTGGAAGGTAGGCGTGATCCAGTTCCTCAAGTCGGGCGATTGGAGTGTTGGCGAGGAGAAGGTGGGGCGACAGCTCGGCATCGACTGGTGGGCGCTCGGGGATGGGTTCACCTGGGATTCGGAGAACATGGAGGAGACCGAGGCGATCGCCCTCGAGGCATGGCGCAGGGCCAAAGAGCTGATCGCATCGGACGAGTACGACCTGCTCATCCTCGATGAGGTGACCTACCCGGTCAATTGGGGGTGGGTGGACCTGGCCGAGCTGATCGACGCTATCGAGGGGCGCCCTCCACGTCTCAACTTGATCCTCACTGGCCGGGATGCCCCGGCCGGGCTGATCGAAGTCGCCGACACCGTCACCGAGATGAGGAAGGTCAAGCACGCCTTCGACGCCGGGGTGATGGCGAAACGGGGGATCGACTACTGAGGTCGAGGCTCCTGGGCCGACCCCTGGCCGGCAGCCACGAGCCCGGCGACAGCCTTCACTTCCAGCGACTCGCCTTCGATGGTGAGCCTGGTGAATTCCATGGTTCCCAGTGACTCCCGGGTCTCCTCGACTTGGTCGGCGTAGTCGTGCTCCTCCGGCGGCGGCCACGTGGCCACGCGGTGATTGCTCGCCACCAAATCGGCCAGCCCGAACAGCCGGGCGGCGACGTCGTCACGGGAACGGGAATGAGAGCACACCGCGAGCGCCGCGATCGCGATGCCGACACCTCGCATGTCCCGGGCGGCGTCACATAGCTTCAAGCTTTCCACCAGGGCCTCCTCCGCCCGCTCCAGCTGGTCGTGGCGAAAGGCCGTCTTCCCCATGTGGTAGAGGTACTCGCCGAGGGCTGCACGCGGCCCGGCTTTGGGGTCTTCCCATGTCGCCCGTTGCCGGTTCTCCTCCACCACTTTTTGCAGCTCGGCCGTGGTTGGGTTGCTCTGGATCATGGTCTTCAGCTCGAAGAGGTTGTTGGCAGCCTCTTCGTGGAGACTGAACTCTTCGAGCACCGATCGGTACAGCTCTATCGCATAGTCATGGTCACCTGCGAGCCAGGCCAGGGCCCCGAGCCCCGCGTCGGCATGGGCCAGGCCCAGTGTGTCACCGGCGATGACGAGGAGCCCACGCCCCTCCGTGTATCTGTTGGTGGCCTCGGGATAGTTGCCCTCGTCCCTCGCCAGGGCACCGAGCCGAAGCGCAGACCAGCCGATGTCGAGGACGCCGGCACTCTCGAGGAAGACCTGATGGCTCTCGGTCATCCGGCGGCGGGCCGACTGCAGGTCGCCTTCGAGTCTGTCGATCGTCCCCCAGACTGCGAGGGTCCACGCCAGCATCCAACCATCCCCGACTTCGCGATCGATACTCTCGGCCTCGGGAGCAAGACGCTTTGCCTCGACGATGTCGTCACGAAGCCAGGCGAGTGCCATCAGCTGATAGACCTGCCGGGCCTCGCTATGGCGGTCGCCCAGCTCCCGATACAGGTCGAGGGCCTCGGTCAGCAGCACGTGCGCCTGATCGAAGGCAAGGCGCCTGCTGGCCAGGAGCCCGGCCCCGTTGAGCGCCCGAGCGACGACGGCAGGATCGACCCCGTCCCGATGGGCGAGGGTTCGCTCCAACCAGACGCTGCCATCCGTCACCTCGCGCTTGATCACCCAGAACCAGCGAAGTGCGCCTGCCATGGCCAGCGCGTCCTGGTGGCTGCCGGATGTGTGGAGCCAATCGAGGGCAGCCCGCAGGTTGTGGCGGTCACGTTCGAGTCTGTCCGCCCAAATGTTCTGCTCTGTACCGAGGATCTCCTTGTCGCCTTCCTCGGCCATTGCCAGGAAGAAGGAGGCATGGCTGTAGCGCAGTGCGTCGATCTCCTCGCCCTCGTCGAGTCTCATCCGGGCGTAGTGGCTGATCGGCTCGAGCAGGCGGTACCTGATCGGCTCCGAGTCCGTGGCCATGACCAACGAGGTCTCGACGAGCCTGGCCAACAGGTTCATCACATGCTCCCGGGCAACCAGGCCTCCCGAGCAGACACTCTCGGCGGCCTCCAGGGTGAAGCCGCCGCTGAACACCGAGAGACGGGTGAACAGAGCACGTTCGGCCCCACCGAGGAAGTCGTAGCTCCAATCGAGCGTGGTCTCCAGTGTCTGCTGATGCGGTGGCAGATCACGGGCAGTCCCGGCGAGCAGAGCGAACTGCTGATCGAGCCGTTCGACCAGCTGACCGACCGAGAGCACCTTCAACCGGGCAGCGGCCAATTCGATCGCCAGGGGGATGCCGTCGAGGCGGCGGCAGACCTCGGCGACCTGGTCGACGTTCGCCGGGCCCAGCTCGAAGCCAGGCTGGACCAGCCTGGCACGATTGACGAACAGGGAAACCGAATCGAAAGCTGCAATCCCATCGAGGGAGCGGATATCCGGCCCGGGGACCGCAAGAGGGGCGAGCTGGACCAGATGCTCCTCCCGGATCGAGAGCCACTCGCGGCTGGTGGCGAGGATCGTGAGCTCGGCAGTCCCCTGCAGGAGGAGATCGCTCAATTTGGCCACGGCATCGATGAGATGCTCACAACCATCGAGGATCAGCAGGGCGCGCGCCCTGGAGAGCCTCGAGACCAGAGTGTCCGTGATCGACTGCAGCGGGTTCTCTGTGATGTGCAGCTGGCGGGCGATTGCCGAGGCGAGCAGCCCCTCTTCGGGCACCCTGGAGACCTCCACCAGCCAGACGCCGTCCTCGAAGTCGGCGGCAAGCTCCTCGGCGACCTTGAGGGCAAGCGTCGTCTTTCCCACGCCCCCCGGGCCGGTCAGGGTGACCAGCCGCGATTCTCCCAAGGCCACGATGACAGCCTCTCTCTCCGAGCTCCGCCCGACCAGCGTGAGATCCCGGACGGGGAGGTTCCCTCTCGAGGCTGTCAGTGTTCGCAACGGTGGGAACTCCTGGGGCAGCCCCTGGACGTCGAGCTGGTAGATGTGCTCGTCATGGGTCAGATCCCTCAGCTTGTGGGTGCCCAGATCCTCGAGTCGCATGTCCTCTGGGAGGGCGTATTCGGTGAGCCGGGCCGTTGCCTCGGAGAGGAGGATCTGGCCGCCATGCCCGCAATCGCCGATGCGGGAGGCGCGGTGGACGTCGATGCCGACATAGTCGGACCCTCCCAACTTTCCCTCCCCTGTGTGGACCCCGATCCGGACCCGCAGGGTGTGGCCGGGGACCCAGGTCTCGGCGGCCAGTCGGCGTTGGATGTCGACCGCGCTCGCTACCGCGTCAAGCGCCGATTGAAACGCGATGAAGAAGCCGTCTCCTTCGTTCTTCACTATCCGACCTCGATGTGCCCCACTGGACTCGTGAATGATCTCGTTGTGCCGCTCCAAGAGGGCGCGGAAGCGGTCACCCAGCTCCTGGAGCATCCTGGTGGAGCCCTCGATGTCGGAGAAGAGAAAGCTGACCGTCCCTACCGGCAAGTCTCTTGTTGTCATCGCGTGCATCAAAGTTACCAATGCCTGAAGGTGTGATTCTCGGTGAACCGTCGTCAGCCGCGGCGTACGGCGGCCAGCCTGAACAGGGCTCTGGCACCTTCACCGAGTCCCTCGAACCTCGCGTCCTGGGTTTGACCCCGGAGCCAGCGAATGTAGATCTGTTGGAGGACGACGGCCAGCTTCCAGGTGCCGAAGACCACGTACCAGACACTGTCCGACATGTCCCGGCCGGAGCGGCGAGCATACCTCTCCAGGGCCGACGCCCGATCGAGCCACCCCGGAGAGGTGGTCGGCATCGGGGCCAGCACCGACCGCTCCTCGCCTTCGTCGTACCACGACGCCATCAGCGTTCCCACGTCGGCCAGAGGGTCCCCCCGCGTGGCCATGTCCCAGTCGTACACGGCGACGCATTCCGCCGGATCCGTGGGCGAGACCGCCATGTTGTCCAGCCGCCAGTCGTTGTGAAGCAGAGTCGGAGTCCCCGACTCGGGCATATTCGCCCGCAGCCATCCGCCCACCTCGTCGGCGACCTCGTTCTCCTCGTGGCGCGCCCGCTCCCATCGCCTCGACCAACCGTCAACCTGACGGACGAGGAATCCCTCGGGATGGCCCAGATCGCCAAGGCCACATCTCTCGGCGTCCACGGCATGAAGCTCGGCGAGCGTGTCGATGATCACGGTGGACAGCTTCTGATTGGCCACCGGGTCGCGGCCACCACCAAAGGAGTCCGGTATCGCATCCCGGATGACCACTCCCGGTTTTCGCTCCATCACGAAGAACGGGCTTCCGAGCACGCTCTCGTCTTGGCACAAGGCGTAGGCGCGCGGTGCCTTGTCGAATGAGGCCCAAAGCCGTGAGAGGACGCGGTACTCCCGTGTCATGTCATGGGCGCCCTCGGCCACCGGGCCGAGCGGAGGGCGTCGCAGCACCAGCTCTTCTCCTCCGGGGAACACGAGCAGATAGGTCAGGTTCGCCTTGCCACCGGCGAACTGGCGGACCCGGGGAGGCCCCGATGGCAGGCCGGGCACGCCTGTCATCCATTGCCGCAGCGCATCTGTGTCGACTCGCTCGTCGTCCCTGGCTTCGATGAGCTCATCCATCGCTCGGGGAGGCTATCGGGGTAAGAGCACAGCGCATCGGTCTAGCCTCCACGCCTCACCTTGGAGGAGCGCTGATGACCACCCCGTTCGAGATCGCTGACCGGCTGACCGAGTCGTACTCCGACCTGTCCCCGATCCTCGCCACGACCAACGGAGTCGCAGGCCGCGACCATCTATGGGACGACTTCTCACCCGACGGCGAGGCGGCCAAAGCCGAATTGAGAGCGGCAACGATCGCTGCGTTGGTGCCTTTTGTTGAGGACGACGACCCGATCCAGGCTGCTGCGGCCAGGGTGATCGTCGGGTACTTGAGCATGCTCAACCGTCGCTACCAGAGCGGGCATTGGAAACGGGACCTGAACCACATCTACAGCCCCTTCCAGCGCGCCCGGGACACCTTCGACGTGGTCTCGAAGGACGGTGCGCAGGCGTGGGACAACATCGTGTCGAGACTGTCCACGTTTGGTGAGCCTCTGGCCGGTTATCGGGAGAGTCTTCAGATGGGTCTCGAGGAGGGAGAGGTCGTTGCCCGCCGGCAGGCGGCGAGCCTGGTCGAGCAGGTGCGCTCGGTGGCGGGCGACGATTCCAGGTTCATCGGCTATCCGGAGCTGGCGGCCGCCGCGGGAGGCGATCCCGTGCGAGTAGCCGATGCCGTGACAAAGGCCCGTTCCGCCGCAGCGGAGCTCGCCGACTGGCTGGAGAACGAGTATCTGCCCGCAGCGGACCCGGAAGACGCGATCGGGGAGGATCGCTATCTGGAAGGGTCCGAGTACTTCCTCGGGATGGACCTCGATCCACACGAGACCTATGAGTGGGGATGGTCCGAGGTCGATCGCCTGAGGAGCGAGATGAGAGCGACCTCCGCCGAGATCGACCCGGATCGGAGCATCGAGGAGATCGGAAGAGC
>JBFYOJ010000099.1:0-2669 GCA_041303885.1 Acidimicrobiia bacterium
CTTCGCCGCCGGGGGCATTGCCACGCCTGCCGACGCAGCGTTGATGATGGGGCTCGGTGTCGACGGGGTCTTTGTCGGCTCCGGGATCTTCAAGAGCTCGAATCCGGAGGCGTATGGCCGGGCCATCGTCGAGGCCACAACCTTCTGGAACGAGCCTGAGGTTGTGGCCAAGGTGTCCCGCGGCCTGGGGGAGGCAATGCCGGGGCTCGAGATCGAGACACTGAGCGACTCGGAGCGGCTCGCCTCACGAGGCTGGTGACATGACCTCGGTTGGGGTCCTTGCCCTGCAGGGCGACGTCCGGGAGCATCTGCGCTCCCTCGCGGCTCTCGATGTCGCTGCCGTGCCGGTGAAAAGGCCCGGCGACCTCGATCAGGTCGACGCCCTCGTGATCCCGGGTGGCGAGTCGACCACGATCGGCAAGATGGCGGTCCGGTTCGAGCTCCTCGGTCCGTTGCGGTCCGCGATCGATGGCGGCAAGCCGGTCTATGGCACCTGCGCCGGTCTGATCCTCCTCGCGGGTGCAGTGACCGACGGCGACCAGCCCCTGCTCGGGGTGCTCGACGTGGTGGTCCGTCGCAACGCCTTCGGCCGTCAAAACGAGTCGTTCGAGGCCGAGCTGGACGTTGCGGGGTTGACGGAGCCGTTCCATGCCGTCTTCATCCGTGCTCCCTGGGTAGAGAAGGTTGGGTCAGACGTAGAAGTCCTGGCGAAAATGGACGATCATCCGGTCATGGTTCGTCAGGGCAATATCCTTGCTTCGTCGTTTCATCCCGAGCTGACCGAGGATGGTCGCATCCACCAGATGCTGCTGGATCTGATTTGAGGTAGTCCGACATGTCGGGTCATTCCAAGTGGGCAAATATCAAGCATCGCAAGGGCCGTCAGGACGCGGCCCGCGGGAAGCTCTTCGGCAAGCTGGCTAAGGCGATCGAGATCGCGGCCAGAGAGGGGGGCGCCAACCCCGATTTCAACCCGGTGCTCGCCACAGCCATCTTCAAGGCGAAGGCCGCCTCGATGCCCAACGACAACATCGACCGTGCCATCAAGAGGGGGAGCGGGGAAGTCGAGGGGGCACACTATGAGGAGGTCTGGTACGAAGGGTATGGCCCCGGGGGGGTGGCGCTCTACGTGCGGATCCTGACCGACAACCGGAACCGTGCCGCCTCCGATGTGAGGTCAACGTTCACGCGGGGTGGAGGGAACCTCGGAGAGCCCGGTTCGGTCGGTTACCTGTTCAGCCAGAAGGGCTTGATCGAGGTCAAGGGCTCGGAGGACGACGTGATGCTCGCCGCCTTGGAGTCGGGTGCCGAGGACGTGCGGGACAACGGTGACGACTGGTATGAGGTCATCACCCCGCCCGGTGACCTGGGACAGGTCCGATCCGCTCTCGAAGGGGCCGGTCTCGAGATCGAGTCGGCGGACGTCACCCAACTGCCGTCCAGCACCGTGCCGGTCGGAGAAGGTGACGCCCGCAGACTCCTTCGTCTGATCGATGCGCTGGACGATCTCGATGACGTCCAGTCGGTGTACTCGAACTACGACATCGAGGACGATGTCATGGAACGGGTTCTCGAAGAGGTCTGAGGGGTCTCCCTCAGGTCGCCGTCGTCCGTCGGCCCGCCATCGACCCATAGATCAGGACCACCACCACGGCGACGCCCACCTGGATGGCGAGCTTGATCCAGTCGATTCCCTCGGTGGTGCCCACTCCTGCCCAGTCGGCGATGAACCCGCCGACGATCGCGCCGACTGCACCGATGAGGATGGTCATCCCCAGCGAGATGTTTTGCTTTCCGGGCAGTACCAGACGGGCCAGGGGCCCGATGATGATCCCTGCGACCAGACCCCAAACGATAGTTGCCAGCCAGTCCTCCATGCGCGCTCCTTCGCTATGCGACCCGGCCAACACTATTCATCGAGGCGTGGGTGATGTCGGGGTTTGCAGGATCCGGCCAGCTGGGTACACACAGGTGTTCCCCATCTACCTTGGAGGTGACTCATGGGTGTACTGATATGGCTGATCGTCGGTCTGATTGCCGGCTTGCTTGCCCGGGCGCTGGTCCCTGGCTCGGACCCGATGGGTGTCTTTGGCACCCTGGTGCTCGGCCTCGTTGGCTCATTGATCGGTGGTTTCCTCGGAAACCTCCTCTTCGATGGTCAATGGGACGTGACCGCTGCCGGGATCGTCGGTTCGGTGATTGGAGCGATCATCGCACTGCTCATCTACCGCTCTGCCCGCAATTCGAGAACGGTCACCTGACCGGGGTCGTTTCGGTCCCCCCTTGGCAGCAAGGGGGGACACAGATCCCCGACCGAGTCACGCCGGCAATGTGATCGCGCCTTCGGCGTCCAGACTCCATTCCGGGTTGTGCGCCACCTCCCACGGGTGGCCGTCGAGGTCGATGAACACACCCGAATAGCCGCCCCAGAACGTCGCTGCCGGCTCACGGGCGATCGTGGCTCCCGCCGACCTGGCTTCCTCGATCACGGCGTCCACCTCGGTGGGAGAACTCACGTTGTGGGCGAACGTGACCCCACCCCAGCCACCCATGTCGTCGACCCCGCTGTCCTGAGCCAATTCGGCCCTGCTCCAAAGCCCGACGACCATGCCTCCGGTTTGAAAGAAGACGACATCATCTGCCGGCCGGGCCGCAGCACTCCACCCGAG
>JBFYOJ010000100.1:0-12688 GCA_041303885.1 Acidimicrobiia bacterium
AACTCGGTCCTCACCCGTAGCGGGTCGGCGCCGGGGAGATCGATCTTGTTGATGGCGACGATCATTTTCACCCCCGCCGCCTTGGCGTGCGAGATGGCCTCGATCGTCTGTGGCATCACCCCGTCGTTTGCCGCCACGACCAGGACCACGATGTCGGTGATGTTGGCACCTCGTGCCCGAAGCGCGGTGAAGGCCTCATGGCCTGGAGTGTCGATGAAGGTGATCGGATGGCCGTTGACCTCGACCTGGTAAGCGCCGATGTGCTGTGTGATCCCACCCTGCTCGCCCTCGACCACCGAGGTCTTGCGGATGGTGTCGAGAAGGGTGGTCTTGCCGTGGTCGACGTGCCCCATCACCGTCACCACCGGCGGGCGGGTGACCATGTCTGATTCGCGGTCTTCGAAAGAAGGGCGCTCTGCCACAGCCGGGGGCCTGGGAGCCTCCACGATCTCAGCCATGAAGCCGAATGACTCCGCGACCGGCTCGATGAGCTCCAGCGGCATGACCTGACCTACTCCGATCGGCTGGCCCCGCATCAGCAATTCGGTGACCACATCCGTAGACGAGATCCCGATCGCCTCGGCGAACTGCCCGACGGTGGCCCCGGCCGGCACGCTCACGATCCCGACGTCAGCAGAAGGCGGGGTCTTGACCTTGGGAGCAAGCACAGGTGGCTCAGGCTCACGCTTGGGCTCCGGCGCCGTCTCGGGCTCCGGTTCCGGCCGTGGAGCCGGCTCCCCGGCCACGGCGAGCCTCAGCAACTCAGCAGACTCGTCGTCGAGCCCGGAGGAGGCCGTCTTGACATCGATTCCGAGATCCTGGGCCTGTATCAACAACTCTTTCGAGTCGACGCCCAGGTCCCGGGCAAGTTCATAAACCCTCACTCTTCAGACTCTCTACTCGCTCTCATCGTCTTCGTCGACATCGACGACGGCGTCCTCGTCGTCGGGCACATTCTGCTCGGCCGAGTTCGGGACCGGCTCGGCGACGACGGTCTCCGCGACCTCTGCAACCGCAACAGGCTCCTCGACCTCTGCAACCGCAACCGGCTCCTCGACCTCTGCAACCGCAACAGGCTCCTCGACCACGGCCGCTTCTTCTTCGACGCCCTCGCTATCGGATCGGATGTCCACTTTGTACCCGGAGAGCCGGGCTGCGAGCCGGGCATTCTGGCCCTCCTTTCCGATAGCCAGCGACAACTGGTGCTCGGAGACGACCACGTCGGCCGTCTTCGTCTCCCCGTCGATGTGGACTTCCTTGACTTTGGCCGGGCCGAGGGCCTCGGCGATGAACTGGCCGATGTCGTCGCGCCACTGAACCACGTCGACCTTCTCTCCCCTCAGCTCGTTGACGACCTGGCGGACCCGGGAGCCCCGTGCTCCCACACAGGCACCCTTGGGATCCACATTCGGATCGTGGGAGATGACCGCGATCTTGGTCCGGTGACCGGGCTCCCTGGCGATGTTGACGATCTCGACGGTCCCGTCGGTCAGTTCGGGCACCTCCAACTCGAGCAGTCGCCTCACCAGATCGGGATGGCTCCTGGAAACGACGATCTGGGCCCCTTTGGCCTCGTTGCGGACCTCGAGGATGAGCGCTTTGACCCGATTGCCACGTTCCAGGCGCTCGAACGGGATTCGCTCCGAACCGGGCAGGATCGCCTCGGCGTCGCCGAGATCGAGGATCACCGACCGGTAATCGACTTGTTGGACCAGCCCGGTGACCAGATCCCCTTCCCGGCCGTCGTACATCTCGAACACATGCTCTCGTTTGGCCTCACGGAGCTTGTGCTGCATGACCTGTTTGAACGACTGGGCCGCGATCCGGCCGAACGCCTCGCCCTCCGGGGTGTCCTCCCACTCGGAGACCACATTGCCGTCCTCGTCGAGCTCCTGGGCGTAGACGATCACCTCCCCGGAGTCGGGGTCGATGGTGACCCGTGCCTCCTCGGCGGCGCCCGGGCTGCGTTTGTATGCGGCCACCAGGGCGTTGGCGAAGGCGTCGAGGATGGTGTCGACAGCCACCCCCCGCTCGCGAGCGAGGACCTCGATGGCTTCCATCATCGTGTCGAGCTTCATGATTCTCCTTCAGTGACCCGGTTTCGGGGCCTTCTCCCACCGAAAGACCGTCTTGGCGGTGAGCACGTCCTCGTAGTCCACAACAGATGGCCCGTCCTCGGTCTCGATGGTGAACGAGAGCTCACCGGCAGTGGTGAGAACTCCACGCAGTGAGGTCTTGTCCTCTCCGCGGGCGACCTTGACCACCGCTTCGCGGCCAATCGACTTCGCGTAGTGGGCGGGCCGACGGAGGCTCCTCTCCAACCCTGGTGAGGTCACCTCCAGCCGGTAGGCGTCGGTGAGGTCGGTATCATGGTCGAGCAGACGGGAGAGACCTCGGGAGACCTCGGCCAGACGGTCCACATTCAGGTTCTCGCCATCGACGACCACTCTGAGTAGTTGACCCGGCCCGCGTCCGAGCAACTCGACATCGTCGAGCTCGAGTTTCTCGGCGGCGAGATAGGTCTCCACCACCGTCCAGATGTCAGAAATGGTCGTTGTAGCCATGCTCCGACTGTCTCACTCCACAAAAGTACAGGCGGGTGCCAAAGGCGCCCACCTGGTGAAAAAGCGTCCTGTTGTGAGCGGAAGTATAAACGCTGCACCGGCGCAACCGCCGAACGCCCCAGTCGTTGCTTCAGGACCTGATCACGTCCCGTGTCGCTGTGGGCCGATCACCCCGGCCATTTGGGCGACCACGTCGCCGATCGCCATCTCACCCGTGGTCAGGCCACGTCGTGTCGTCACCTCGACCGAGCCCTGCTCCACTCCCCGCGGCCCGACGGTGACCCGGTACGGGATCCCGATCAGCTCCGCATCGGCGAACTTGACTCCTGGTCGCTCCGCCCGGTCGTCGAGCAGCACCTCGATGCCGGCACCCTGGAACTCGGAATAGAGCTTGTCGGCCGCGGCGCTGGTCGTGTCGTCGTCGACTCGGAGCACTGTGATCACCACTTCATAGGGGGCGACGGAGACCGGCCAGATGATCCCTTTCTCGTCGTGCGACGACTCGACCACCGCGGCCATGCCTCGCTCCACCCCGATCCCGTATGAGCCCATGATGATCGGGTGGCTCTCCCCGTGCTCGTCCTGGACGTATACCTCGAACGTCACCGAGTACTTGGTGCCCAGTTTGAAGATGTGCCCGACCTCGATCCCCTTCCACAGGTCCAAAGGGCTGCCACAGACCGGGCAGGGCTCCCCGGAGGAGACTGCCCTCAGGTCGGCCCATTGACCGACCGCGATGTCGCGTTCGACATGGACTCCCGAGTGGTGCCAGTCATCCTCATTGGCCCCGGTCACCAGGTTGGCCCGGCCCCGCAGCGTCTCGTCCGCGATGATCCGGGCACCGACCTCGCCGACCGCCCCCAGACTCCCCGGATCGGCTCCAAGCAAGTCTCTGATCTCCTCGGGCGTCGCCGGTCTGGCATCGACGGCGCCGGTCGCATCGAGCAGCTTCTGCTCCTGCAACTCATGGTCCCCACGCAGGAGCACCAGCACCGGCTCGGCATCGAGGATGTAGACCAGTGTTTTCACCTGGCGGTCGGGTGCGGCCTTCTCCGGATGGGCCTCGGCCAGTGTTTTGATGGTGCGAAGCCCGGGGGTGGGAAACCGTTCCAGAGCGCCGGGCTCACCGTCTTCGACTTCGAGGACGGCTGACGTCGCCCGCTCCACGTTGGCGCGGTAGCCACAGCTGGTGCAGGTGACGATCCAGTCCTCACCGGCATCGCTCCGCACCATGAATTCCACCGACTCGGAGCCGCCCATGGCTCCGGACGAGGCCTCGACATCGACCGCGGTGAGACCCATCCTGGCGAAGATCCGCTGATAGGCACCGCGATGCTTCTCGAAACCGGCGTCCAGGCCCTCCCTGTCGATGTCGAGGGTGTAGGAGTCTTTCATCGTGAACTCACGGACGCGGAGTAGACCGGACTTGGGACGGGGCTCATCCCGGAACTTGGTGTGCATCTGGTACCAGATCTGGGGAAGATCGCGGTAGGAGGACAACTCCAGGGCGGTGAGGGCGAAGACCTCCTCCTCGGTCATGCCCAGCACCAGATCGGCCCCTCTTCTGTCTTCGAGCTTGAAGAGGTTCTCCCCCATCAACTCGTAGCGGCCCGAGCGTCGCCAGATCTCCGCCGGATGCAGGGTCGGGGGCACCATCTCCTGGCCCCCGATCGCATCCATCTCGTCCCGGATGATCGCGGCGACCTTGAGACGGACCTTCTGGCCGAGGGGAAGGATGGTGTATGAGCCCGCCGCCAGCTGGCGTATGAAACCGGCACGCACCAACAGCTTGTGACTCACTGCCTCGGCGTCGGCAGGTGCATCGCGAAGGGTGGGGATGAAGGCCTGTGACCAGCGCATTCTCTGAGTGGGTAGGGAGCGGGGCGACGGTAGTCGGTTCGGGATCGAAGCCTCCCGATTCACTCCGACTGGGCGACCTCGGCCACCTTGGCCCGCCGGTCCCGGGACCGATTGGCGTCGCCCTGGATCTGGATCAGCTCATCGCGGGTCGCCGCTGCGATCTCGGCCGCATTCTCCTCGGCGTGGGCGAGACGACTCTCCACTCCCTCCTCTACGAGCTTGCGCGCCTCGTCGACCAGCGCCTCCACCATCTCCGCCTCTGGCACCACCCGTACGACCTGGCCCTTGATGAAGAGATGGCCCCTCCCCCGGCCGGCGGCAATCCCGATGTCCGCCTCCCGGGCCTCACCGGGTCCGTTGACGACACACCCCATCACCGCCACCTGGATCGGGAGGTTCTCCGCCTCGAGGGCGGCCTGGGCACGGGTGGCCACGTCGATGACATCGACCTCGGCCCGGCCGCAGGAGGGACAGGCGATCAGATCCAGGCCTTTTCGCTCTCTGAGTCCGAGGTTCTCGAGCAACTGGCGCCCGGCCTTTGCCTCCTCCACCGGGTCCGCGGTGAGGGAGAATCGGATCGTGTCACCGATCCCCTCGTTCAGCAGCGTGGCGATTCCGGCGACTGACTTGATCAGCCCGGCCGGAGGCGGTCCGGCCTCGGTCACCCCGAGATGGAGCGGATAGTCGACGGTCTGAGAGAGGAGACGGTACGACTCGATCATCGAAGGCACATTCGAGTGCTTGACCGAGATCTTGATGTCATCGAAGTCGACTTCCAGGAGATACCGAATCTCGATGAGCGCCGAGTCGACCAGAGCCTGTGGAACAGGGCTCCCGTACTTGTCGAGCAGGTCCTTGTCGAGAGACCCGGCGTTGACCCCGACACGGATCGGCACCCCACGGTCCTTGGCCTCCCGAGCTACCGCCTTGATCTGGTCTTCCTTCCGGATGTTGCCCGGGTTGAGCCGGAGACCCTGTACCCCCGCTTCGAGTGCGGCGAGGGCAAGGCGGTACTGGTAGTGGATGTCGGCAATGATCGGCACCGGTGAGCGGGGGACGATCTCGGCCAGGCCCTGAGCCGCCTCGACCTCATTGCATGTGATGCGGACGATGTCGGCCCCGGCACCAGCAAGTGCATAGACCTGGGCCAGAGTGCCGTCCACGTCTGCGGTCTTGGTGGTGGTCATCGACTGGACCGAGATGGGCGCGCCGCCGCCTACAGCGACATTGCCGACGTGGAGCTGACGGGTTTGGCGGCGCTCGATCATCTCAGATCAGAACGGTAGACCCCACACCACCCAATCCGACCGACCAGCGTCTGTCGGGCGCCGCGCAAGGTCCGCCGCCGATCACAGCGAGATCGGGTTCACGATGTCGAGGATGACAGCGACGAACCCGAGGAACGCAAAGAGCCCGATCACGGCTGCGGCAATCGGGGCGAGCTTGCGAATGTTGGCCTCTCTGCCGGTCAGCTTCTCGTACAGCGCAACCGCGAAGTGCCCTCCATCCAGGGGGTAGAGGGGCAACAGGTTGATGGTGGCCAGGATCACATTGACGAAGGCCAGCACGCCGAGGAAGGCGGCGGCGGACTGGGTCTGGGAGCCGATGTTGACTATCCCGATTGGGCTCACGGGCCGGATCTCCTCATCGACTTCGGTGTCGCCCACCAGGACGCCGACATACTGGGCGAGACTCGATGGCTTCAGCATGTCCCCGATCGCCTGGAAGGTGAACCCGATGCCTTCCCAGACCTGGCTGCCGGCCACTCCGATCGAGCCGAGGGCCCCGGGTTGCTCGGTCACGATCGCCGGTGCAACACCCAGGAACCCCGACGAGCCCGACCCGTCGCCCGCATCTCGCTCGATCAGGTTCACATCGATGCTGAGCAGTTGGCTGTCACGCTCGATGACCACGACCGTCGGGCCCGCCCCCACCCGCGACAGGGCGTCGGGGACGTCGTCCCACGCCCGGATCGGGTGCTCGCCGATCGACTTGATCACGTCCCCCTCCTCGAAGCCTGCGAGTGCCGCCGGTGTGGGGACGGTCTCATCGCCGACGACCGCGGTCGGGACCACCTCGTCAACTACCGGTTGTGGCTCGGAGACGCCGTTGGTGAGGATGATCCCGTAGAAGATGACGAAGGCAATGAGGAAGTTCATGCCCACCCCGGCCAGGACCACGACGCTCTTCTCCCAGAACTTCTTCTCTCGGTATGTCCGGCCCATGTCTGCCGGAGAGATCTCCTCCATCGGGTTCATCCCGACGATGCGGACATAGCCTCCGAGCGGTATCCACTTGAACCCGTACTCGGTCTCCCCTTTCTGGGTGGACCAGATCTTGGGCCCGAATCCGAAGAAGAACTCGGTGGCTTTCATCCCGACCGCCTTGGCCGCGAAGAAGTGGCCGGCCTCGTGAGCGGTCACGAACAGGATGATGGCGATGGCTGCCGCGAAGCCTCCGAGCATATGGACACGCTACCTGCGCAGGCCTGTTAGCAACATGCCCTCGCCACGAAACCGGCAGCGATCGCCCGGGCCTCGTTGTCGACTTCGATCACCTCGTCGACGGTCGCCGGCTCACGCCACATGACGCCGGCAAGAGTGCGCTCCACGACGTCGGCGATGCCGAGAAACCCCAACCGACCCTGGAGAAACGCGGAAACGGCGATCTCATCGGCAGCGTTGAGCACCGCCGGCGACGACCCTCCTTCACGACCGGCATCGAAGGCGAGGCGAAGGGCAGGGAAGCTCACCGGGTCCGGTGCCTCGAAGGTGAGATCGAGACCCACCAGGTCGAACGGCCTCGCCGGCGACGGGGCGCGGGTGGGGAAGGTCAGGGCGTACTGGATCGGGATCCTCATGTCGGGGAAGCCCAGGTGTGCCTTCCAGGAACCGTCGACGAGCTCCACTGCAGAGTGGACGATCGATTGCGGGTGGATCACGACATCGATCTGATCGAACCCGACGTCGAACAGGAAATGCGCTTCGATCACTTCGAGACCCTTGTTGAACAACGTGGCTGAGTCGATGGTGATTCGCCTTCCCATGTCCCAGGTGGGGTGCTGCAGAGCCTCCTCGGCCGTCACGTCTTCGAGTGACTCCCGTGACCGGCCTCGAAATGGCCCGCCCGAGGCAGTGAGGATCAGCCGGGAGACGGACTCGGGCTCCTCACCGGCGAGACACTGGAAGATTGCAGAGTGCTCGCTGTCGACGGGGATCAGCTCGCCCCCGTGACCGGCGAGGGCCTTCGTGACCAGCGGACCACCGGCCACGAGGCTCTCCTTGTTGGCAAGGGCGACCCGGTTACCTGCCTCGAGACCGGCCAAGGTGGCGCGCAGCCCGGCGGCACCGACGATGCCGTTGACCACTGTTGTGCCCGGCGTGCGGGCGGCGTCGATGACGGCGTCCGAGCCGAAATCCACCCGTCGGCCCGCAGCTCGCTCGAATCCCTCTCGCTCCTCGGTGGAGCCTCCGGCGACGACCACCCGGGCCGAAGGATGGCCGGCCGCGAGCTCTGCGAGCCTGGCCGACGGTGTCCTGGCTGCGAGCACCGCCACTTCGAGGCCGAGGTTGGCCACCACTTCTATCGTCTGGGTTCCGATCGAGCCGGTCGCCCCGAGAACGACCACGGGCCGGTTCACAGCAGCCCGAAACCCCGGAACAGGAAGTAGATGGCGGGGACTGTCAGCAGGAAGCCATCGACCCGGTCGAGCATGCCGCCATGACCGGGAAGAACCGAGCCCATGTCCTTGACACCCAGAGACCGCTTGACCATCGATTCGACGAGATCACCGATGGGGGCAACCACGCCGATCACGGCCGCGGCGACCAGGCCTCGGGTCAGCCCGATCGCTTCCCACGCGGGGAAAGCGGCGAGAATCGAAGCCGCGACCAGGCCGGCGATCAGACCGCCCAAGAAACCCTCCCAAGTCTTCTTGGGGGAGATCTGCGGAGCCATCTTCCGCCGACCGAAGGATCGCCCGACGAAGTACGCCCCGGTTTCGTTGATCGCCACGACGAACACGACGAAGAGGATGAACGCGACCGGCTGCGGCCCGGCTGCCACGAGGATGGCGAACGAGAGCAAACCCACCCAGGCCATCCCCCCGATCGTCACCGACGCATCCTCGAGTGGCTGCCGGCGGGGAGAGAGGGCCAGGAACAGGATCGTCGCGACGGCGAAGGCTGCGGCCCACCCGGCCAGGGCAACCGCGCCGGTGAGATACGCCCCAACCCCCATGAAGACCACTCCCAGCAACCCGAAGAGGGCCAACGGCCTGTACTCCTCGGATCGGACGGTCGCATAGAACTCACCCGCCCCCACCACCATCACGAGGATGACGAATCCAGTGAACCACCAGCCCCCGAGAAGCAGGCTGCCGAGGAACATCCCGAAGATGACCACGGCCGAGCCGACCCGCATGGCGAGGTCACTGGTGAGGGCCTGTTCGCTGGCCTCGTAGTCCTCCTCCCGGTCGGCCAGCGCCCCGGTCACGTCCTCGAAGCCAACCAGACCGCTGTCCACACCGGGGACGGTCGCTGCGACCGCCTGCAGCTCCCACTCCTCCCCGGCGGCACGGCTGACCTCCTCGGCCAGACCCTGGTACTCCTGAGTGGTCGAACCCGTGTATTCGTCGGACGAGTAATCATCGAGGCTGCTCGGGCTGAAGCTCGCCTCCCAGTCGGCGAGATGGTCGACCTCCTTCGTCTCCCCAGCCTCGGCCCCGACAGGTTCTTCGGAGTCGGGGAGCGCAGGAAGGGTGAACACCTCGGCCTCGTCCCGATCCTCTTCAGATTCCCAGGGACGCCCGAATCTCTTCTCCTTGTCCGGTGACTTGTCGTCCAAGATCAGACCTCCAGAAGCTCTTCCTCTTTGTGGGCGAGCTGACGATCGATCTTGTCGACGTAATGGTCTGTCAGCTTCTGGAGCTCCTCCTCACCCCGGCGGATGTCATCGTCGGAGATCTCGCCATGAAGCGACTCCATGTCGGCCTTGGAGTGGCGGCGGATGTTGCGCACTGCGACGCGTCCTTCCTCCGCCATGTTCCTCACCAGCTTGATCAGGTCCTTCCTTCGCTCCTCGGTCAGTGGGGGGAAGGCGATGCGGATGACATGACCGTCGTTGGAAGGGTTCAGGCCGAGGTCCGATGCCTGCAGGGCCTTCTCGATCCCGCTCACCGTCGTCTTGTCGAAAGGCTGCACCACCAGCATGCGCGGCTCGGGGACCGATATCGAGGCGAGTTGCAGCAATGGTGTCGGCGATCCGTAGTACTCCACCGTGATTCGATGCAGGAGCTGGGGGTTGGCCCGGCCGGTGCGAATCGTCATGAACTCCGAGGCCACGTGCTCGGTGGCCTGCTCCATCTTGTGCTCGGCCTCGCTCAGGAGGTCGCTGATCACTCTTCACTCCTCGTCAGTGAATCACGGTGCCGATCTTCTCCCCGCTCACCGCTTTGACGATGTTGCCAGGAGTGATCATGTCGAACACGACAATCGGCACCCCGTGCTCTTTGCACATCGTAACGGCGGTCGTGTCCATGACCCTGAGTTCGGCCGCGATGAAGTCCATGTAGGACAGCTCCTCGATCCGGGTGGCATCGGAGTTGGTCTTCGGATCGGAGTCGTAGATCCCATCGACCTTGCTCGCCTTGAGGAGTGCGTCTGCCCCGACCTCGACCGCGCGTAGGGCGGCCGTCGTGTCGGTGGTGAAGAAGGGGTTCCCCGTCCCTGCGGCGAAGATCACAACGCGCCCTTTCTCGAGATGGCGGATGGCGCGCAACCGGATGTAGGGCTCGGCCAGCTCCTGCATCGTGATCGCGCTCTGCACCCGTGTGGCGACACCTGCCTTCTCCAGCGCATCGCGCAGCGCCAGCGCGTTGATCACCGTCGCGAGCATTCCCATGTAGTCCGCTGACGCAGGGTCCATGCCCCTTGCCGCCTGGGATACCCCGCGGAAGATGTTTCCACCACCGACGACCACCGCCACCTGCACACCAGTCGATTGCGCCTCGGCGATCTCCTCGGCGACCCGTACAACGGTCTGGGGGTCGATGCCATAGCCCACGTCGGGATCGGCAAAGGCCTCTCCAGACAGCTTGAGCACCACCCTTCTCACCGGTGGTTCGGACACCTTGCCTCCTACTCGCCCACGGCGACGCGGGCCACCTTGCGCACGGAGATGTTCTCACCCATCTTCGATGCCAGTTGGCCCACCATGTCGCCCACAGTGCCATCGAATCTCTCCGCATTCACGAATTTCTGGTCGTAGAGCACATTCTCGGCATAGAAGGACTCGATCTTTCCCTCGACGATCTTCTCGATCACGTTCTCCGGCTTGCTCTCGGCGGCCGCCTGACGGGCGATGAGCTCGCGCTCCTTGGCGAGCACGTCCTGATCGACCTGGTCCCTCGTCACCCACGACGGTCGGCCCCAGCTGGCATGCATGGCAATGTCGTCGGCGACCTGCTTGAACTCGTCGCTCTTGGCGACGAAGTCGGTCTCGCACACCAGCTCGACGAGGACTCCCATCACTGGCCGGTCGTTTTGGACGTGGATGTAGGAGCCGATGCTTCCCTGGTTGGCCTCGCGGTCAGCTCGTTTCGCCATCTGTGCCTGGCCCCGCTCCCGCAGGAGCTCGAAGGCCTTGTCCAGGTCGCCATCGGCGTCGGTCAGGGCCGTCTTGGCGTCCATCATCCCGACACCGGCATCCTGACGGAGCTTCTGGATGTCCTTGGCGGTGATCTCAGCCAATGGGAGTCTCTCCCTGGGGCACTTCGGGGACGAAGTCCTCGACCGCCATCTCGACTGCCGGCTCGGGCTCGACATCCACTGCGTCTTCCGGAGTGTCGCCCTTGGCAGCTTTGTTGGTAGCCAGATTGCGTCCCTCCAGTGCAGCGTCGGCGATTGCCCCCGAGATGAGGTCGGCCGCACGAATCGCGTCGTCGTTGCCGGCGATCACGAAGTCGATCAGATCAGGGTCGCTGTTCGAGTCGACGAGTGCGATGACTGTGAGCCCGAGACGCGATGCCTCTGTGACCGCGGTCGCCTCCGTGTTGACGTCGACGATGAACACCGCGTCAGGCGTCCGCTGCAGGTCGACCACGCCCCCGAGGTTCTGCTCCAGCTTGGACAGTTCCCGACGGAGCTTGAGACGCTCCTTCTTGGGCAACGCGTTGATCTCCCCGCTGGCTTCGAGTCGGCGAAGCTCGCGCATGTAGAAGATCCGCTTCTGGATCGTGGCGAAGTTGGTGAGCATCCCACCCAGCCACCGGTAGTTGACATACGGCATCCCAGCCCTGGTGGCGTTCTCGGCGACGGCCGACTGTGCCTGCTTCTTGGTGCCCACGAAGAGCACCGTGCCGCCTCCGGCGGTGAGGTCACGGATGTACTTGGCCGCTTCCTCTACCTGGTCCACCGTCTGGCGAAGATCGATGATGTGGATCCCGTTGCGCTCTCCATAGATGTAGGGGCGCATCTTCGGATTCCAACGCCTGGTCTGGTGCCCGAAATGGACACCGGCTTCCAGGAGTTGCTTCATTGTGACTGCAGCCACAACCGCTCCTTTCTGGTTCTTTCCTCCGCCTGCCGGCAGTGCCCACCCGAATCCCAGGTGTCCTCTCTCGGGACGCGCCCGACCAGTGAGGATTAGCAAGCGTGCGTGATGCCCCCGATTGTACGGATGGTGTGCGGCGTTGGGTAATCCGTCAGTCGACCCGTTCCGCCCCGGCCCTGGCGAAGAGCCGCTCCGAGGCTGTGTTCCCCGATGTGATGTAGGCATCCAAGGTCATCCATCCCTGCCTCTGCAGGTCACCGATGACCTTCTCGATCAGGGATGCGGCGACCCCATGCCCTTTGGCGGCCGCCCGGGTCATGACGTAGGCGACCAAGGGGCCTTCGTCCCACTGCGAAACCAAGATCGCCGCAAGGAGGAGATCGCCGTCCTCGATCACCCAGGAGGAGTCGAGCATCGGGGTCCCTCCCAGGTAGTCGTCGACCTCGGCTTCGGCTTCGTCGATTCCCTCCCCGTCGTAATCAATGGTCCCGAGGTAGGCGTCGAGCATCAACTCGGCAAGACGGTCTCGATCGGAGCGAACCGGATGCCGAATCAGGAAGGGTGGGTCGGCGAAGTAGCGGGCGACCCGGCCCGAGAGCTCGATCCGGTAGTGGTGGCGCTCGGGAGAGCCCAAAGGCTCAGCCCCAGGAAGGCTCGCCGAGCCGGTTGCGCAGCGACATCATCGTCTTGGCGTGGATCTGGCAGACCCTGGA
>JBFYOJ010000101.1:0-5366 GCA_041303885.1 Acidimicrobiia bacterium
GATGACCCTCTGATGCATCTCGTTGAGGCTCTCCCCGGTCTCTCCCATCGGCGCCTCCCGCCCGAAGAGAGCTTCACGAAGGCGATCTCCACCATGCGAGAGGATCTCCTCCCGGGTCAGCCCCTCCCATCGACCGATGTCGAGCTCGGTCAGTTCCTCCGATACCTCGACATCGTCTGTGAACGAGGCCGCAGTGCGGCGGGCACGTTCGAGGGGCGAGCTGAGCACCACGTCGAAGCCGTGACGGCGGAGCCGAGCGCCGAGGAGCTCGAGACTCGCCTCCCCGCGCGGGCTGAGCGGCCCGTCGATCCTCCCGTTCCAGACGCCGTCGTAGTTGGCCTGTGACTCGGCGTGGCGGATGAGGGTTATCGAGGGCATGTGCGTTCTGCGTTCTGTGTGATACGTCGTGAGGACTCGGTTCTGTCGCACAACGTACCGGGCACGACGTGATGAGCGGAGCGCTCAGCCGACGAAGGCCGAGGCGAAGATCAACGAGACGATCGTCATCACCTTGATCACGATGTTCATCGCCGGGCCCGAGGTGTCTTTGAACGGGTCGCCCACGGTGTCGCCGATCACCGCGGCCTTGTGACTGTCCGACCCCTTTCCACCAAACGCCCCAGACTCGATGAACTTCTTGGCGTTGTCCCACGCCCCTCCGGCATTGGCCATGAAGATGGCCAGGAGGAAGCCAGTCACCAGGGAGCCGGCTAGGAGGCCGCCCAGAGCCTCGACATCGATGAACCCGACCACCAGGGGCAGGGCGATCGCCAGCGAACCGGGGATGATCATCTCCCGAAGCGCACCGGCCGTGGCGATGTCCACGCAGACCGCATACTCGGGCCTGGCGTCCGGGTCGCCCTCCCTCAGCCCAGGGATCTCCCGGAACTGACGGCGCACCTCGTCGATCATCTTGAACGCCGCTCTTCCCACGGCGTTCATGGTCAAGGCAGCGAAGAGGAACGGGAACATCGCCCCGATGAACAGGCCGATGGTGGTCTCGACGCGGGTCAGGTTGATCGAGTCGAGCTCGACCGCCTGGGTGAAGGCAGAGAAGAGGGCGAGGGCCGTGACCGCTGCCGAGGCTATCGCGAAACCCTTGGCGACGGCTGCGGTGGTGTTGCCCAGTGAATCGAGAGCATCAGTGGCCTGCCGAACCTCCGCAGGCAGATGGGCCATCTCGGCGATTCCGCCTGCGTTGTCGGCGATGGGCCCGTAGGCGTCGACCGAGATGGTGATGCCCAAAGTTGCGAGGACGCCGATGGCGGCGATTGCTACACCGTAGATCCCACCGCCGTCACCTAGCGCCCAGTCACCGGCGAAGTAGGAAACGCCGATGCCACCGGCCACGACGATTACCGAGAAGGCGGCAGAGCGCATCCCCTCGGCGATCCCGGAGATGATCACCGTGGCCGGGCCGGTCTGAGACTGACGGGCGATCTCCTTGACCGTCTTGTAGTGGTCCGAGGTGAACCACTCGGAGATCTTGCCCACGAACCACCCAACGGCGAGGCCCGCGACGACGGCAAGCCAGATCCCGAGCGGGTTCTCGGCAACGTCGCCGAAGACCCAATAGCTCAGCCCGAGGACACCCACGGCCGTCGCGATGAGAGAGAAGTTGGTGCCGCGGTGGAGAGCGGCCGCAAGATCGTCGTCGCCTTTGGCCCTTACCAAGAAAGACCCGATGATGGCTGCGAACATTCCCAGGGCGCCGACCGCCAGAGGGAAGATGATGGCCTCCTCGATGAAAACAGAGCCTCCGAAGACGAGGGCGGCGTATGCGATCGGTGCGACCAGGGCGCCGACGTATGACTCGAAGAGGTCGGCACCCATCCCGGCTACGTCGCCGACGTTGTCACCGACGTTGTCGGCGATCACCGCCGGGTTGCGGGGATCGTCCTCGGGGATGCCCGCCTCGACCTTGCCCACCAGGTCTGCCCCGACATCCGCTGCCTTGGTGTAGATGCCACCCCCGACCCGGGCAAACAGGGCGATGGACGAGCCGCCCAGACCGATGGCGGTGACAATGTCCGCCCAGCTGTCCAATTCGAGTATCTGGTTGAAGACGAGAAAACCGAGGCCGACACCAAGCAGACCGAGCCCGGCGACGGTGAAGCCCATCACGGCACCGCCGCGGAAGGCAACGGGCAGGGCAGCGGGAATGCCACCGATACGGGCGGCCTCCGTTGTTCGGGTGTTCGCCTGCGTGGCGATCCGCATCCCGAAGAAGCCGGCTGCAGCGGAGAGCACCGCACCGAACACGTAGGCGATCGCTCCCCAGGGACGGCCCCAATCGAGGAAGACCGCAATGAGCACGGCCATCACGATCACGAAGACCGAGACCCAAAGGTACTCGCGGCGCAAGAACGCCATCGCCCCTTCGCGGATCGCTGCCCCCAGCTCGACCATGCGCTCGTTCCCCTGCGGGGCGGCCAGCACCGACCGTGCGTAAAAGACCGCGAGCAGGAGGGCCGCCACCCCCGCGGCGAGCGCGAGGTAGAGCATCGTGTCCGACATAGGGAGAGACCTCCGCAGGGATCAAAAGGACTCGGAGCGGGCGGGAGTATAGGGAGGGGAAATGTGCGCTTCGCCGGTGGGTCAGACCCGCACCGGGAACGTGGCCATCACCCCGAGACAAGCCACCAAGGTGATGCCACTTAGAACGAGGAGCACGAGTCGGCTCGTCCCACCCTCTGTCTTCCCGCCCAGGGCCACGAAGAACAGCACCATGGCGAAGAGGACGCCGAGCAGCACATAGTTGTCGGATCGCTGGTTGTTCTCGAGGGCGTCCGCAGCCTTCTGCTCGGCCACTGCTACCAATTCGGCGGCCTCGGTCTGTGCCGCCAACTGATACTCAGGCATCACGAACGGGGTACTGGGAGCATCCGGGTCGTTGAGGGGGCGGAGAGCCAGCCACGCGTCGAAGGCCGTCTTGAACTCGTCACGGAAGCGTGTGTAGTAGAAGGCCGATGCGGTTCCCTCCTGGGGGGTCCACATCTCGGTGTAGGCGGCAGGGTCGGCCCCGGTCTCCTGGTTAACCGCGGCGAGCCATTCCGAGAATGCGATCACATCGAGCGACCGAAGGTTGTTTGCCTCGTTGGCCATCTTGGCCGACTCGGTCCTGGCCACAGATGCCTCGGCGAAGGAGATGGCTTGAAGACCGCTCCACTTCGCGCTTTGGAATGCGGCCCATGCCGTCCCCACCGCGGCCATCGCCAGGATGATCGTGAAGATGAGCTCTGTCTGTGACCTGGTGAGCCTGCCCCACCCGCCTTTCGACTCCACTGAGGTCAAAGTCTGTGCGTCCACCACCGGAGGCTACTTCTCACCCGCCAGGGGAACCTGGACCTCCGTCACGTAGTCGGCGGGGCTCGTGGCGAGGAAGCCCGAGGGGAGGGCCAGCTCGGGCTCGGCCGAGAAACCGAGATAGACCACCCATGGCGGCCCGGCGACGACATGCCCCGTTGCCTCGGCCCATTTACCCGCCCATGACCCCGCCTCGAACAGTGCCGGGTACTCGCCGTGATGGAGGGTTGTGGCCACGATCGCCGCCGGAGTGGACAAGCCGCGCACCGGCCCTGTCGGCGGGAACGGGCGCGTCACCGGGATCAGGATCTCGATATCGATCTCGTCTCCGCTCCTCGAGTGCCCGATGGCCACCGGCGGGCGGCGAGCCCGTGTCCCGGCGTCTCGCACCGCGGTCTCCACCTCGATGAAGAGGTCGCCCAGGTCGGTGTGGGGGGGCACCAGCCTGCGAAGCGAGGCCCATCGCCCCGGTGGTCGGGCGCGGACCACGACGTCCATGCCCTCGGCTTCATCGATCCTGATCTCCAACGCGGCGAGGCGCCGTTCGAGTCGGCGCTGCTCGTCGAGGACCTGGCGACGGCGCTTGAGCAACTCGGAGCGAAGTGAGCCGCCATCTACGACGAGGCTCGCCACTCGCCGTAACGGGATTCCCAGGTCCCGCAGTGCGACGATGCGCTGCAGTTGGGGGATCTGGGTGGCCAGGTAGTAGCGATACGAGGACCGCGGATCGACCCAGGCCGGCCGGAACAGGCCGATTCCGTCGTAGTGCCTCAGCTTCTTGGCCGAGACCCCGGTGAGCCCGGAGAACTCGCCGATGGTGAACACCCCAACACCCTACTTGACCTTCCCATGGTGGGAAGGTTCAGACTCGAGCGGATGAGCTCGGACACTACGAGGCGACCGGTCCGGATCGCGGCGCAACTGCATCCCCAGCATGGCGACTACCAACAGCTGCGAGCTGCGGTGAGCGGCGTCGAGCAGATGGGATTCGACCTGCTCTACACCTGGGACCACTTCTTCCCGCTCTACGGGAACCGTGACGGAGCCCATTTCGAGTGTTGGACGATGCTCGCCGCCTGGGCCGAGCAGACTTCGAGGGTCGAATTGGGCGCCTTGGTCACCTGCAACTCATATCGCAACCCGGACCTACTCGCCGATATGGCCCGCACCGTCGACCACATCTCTTCGGGAAGGCTGATCCTCGGGATCGGCTCGGGATGGTTCCGGCGGGACTACGAGGAATATGGCTACGAATTCGGGACCGCCGGCTGGAGACTCGACCGGCTCTCCGAGGTCCTGCCCCGGATCGAGGCCCGTCTCGACAAGCTCAACCCGCCACCGATCCGCCGCATCCCGATCCTCATCGCCGGGGGCGGGCTGCGGAAGACACTGCGCATGGTGGCCGGGCACGCCGACTCGTGGCATGGGGGCTTTCCCGATCACCCCGACGAGATGGTGCCCAAGGCCGAAGCACTGGTGCGGTGGTGCGGCGAAATCGGCCGTGACCCACGGGACATCGAGTGGGGGCTCGGGGTGGAACCCGAAGATCTCGGCAGGTTCCTGACCGAGGATGCACCCACCTATGTGGAGATGGGGTTCGCCCAGTTCACCCTTGGCTTCAATGGCCCGGGCTGGGATCTCGCCCAAGGAGCGGACTGGCTGGCCTGGCGCGACGGGGTGAACCGATCGTGACCGACATCCGGGACCGGGGCCATCCCATCCGGTTCGGCATCGTCACCCCGCAGATGTGGCGGTCGTGGGAGGAGATGAGCGGGCTCTGGTCGAGAGTCGAGGCGGCCGGTTGGGATGCCGCCTTCGTGGTCGACCACTACATGTCCGACTGGGAAGGAGAGATGGGGGCACAGCTGGAAGCGTTCACCCTGCTCTCCGGTCTGGCCCGGGAGGTGCCCCGGATCGACCTCGGGGTCTACGTGGCCAGCGTCACCCACAAGCCGGCGGCGGTCCTGGCCAAGCAGGCGGTGACCCTGGACCACATCTCCGAAGGCCGGTTCATCTTCGGCATCGGTGCCGGCTGGAACGAGCGGGAGCACGCGGCATAC
>JBFYOJ010000102.1:0-24159 GCA_041303885.1 Acidimicrobiia bacterium
TCACTAATCCCGACTTTCGTCCCTGCTCGACTGGTAAGTCTCGCAGTCAAGCTCCCATGTGCATTTACACTCGTCGTCTGATTGCCGACCAGACTGAGGGAACCTTTGGGCGCCTCCGTTACACTTTAGGAGGCCACCGCCCCAGTGAAACTGCCTGCCAGACACTGTCCCTGATCCGGATAACGGACCGAAGTTAGATGGCCGTCATATGAAGGGTGGTATTTCAAGGTTGGCTCCACGAAAGCTAGCGCCTCCGCTTCTCAGCCTCCCACCTATCCTGCACATCACATGCCAGACACCAATGTCAAGCTACAGTAAAGGTTCCGGGGTCTTTCCGTCCTGCCGCAGGTAGTGAGCATCTTTACTCACACTGCAATTTCGCCGAGTCTCTGGTTGAGACAGTACCCAAGTCGTTACGCCATTCGTGCAGGTCGGAACTTACCCGACAAGGAATTTCGCTCATATTGATCCTCATATCGCTATGGGGTATGGACCATATCTTCAGCTCCGCTGTCGTAGCAGAGTTGGCTGGCGTATGGCCTCTGAGGATTCCAGGTATCGAGATCGCTGCTTGCGATTCATTGTCTCAGCTCGGAAGGACTCGAAGTCGGCCTTCTTTGCCGTAATCAGTGGGTGCTCTTCGAAGAACGGAATGATCCGCTCGACGAGCTCGGATCGACGCTTCACCGAATACCGCATGCGGCGGTATCGGTGATTGTCACTCCTGCTGTTCTCTATGATCCGACCGCACCCAAAGAACTCGATGAGTCCTTCGAGTGCCGGCCGTGATGGCGACGCCTGAGTGACCGAGAACTCGTGTTGGACTTGCCAACCGAGCCGGCACCCGGGGTTACGCACCACCGCGATCGAGAAGCAGCCCTCGCCGTCGACGAAGCCGACGACCCACTGCTCGAAGCCTGGCCTTTCCTGCTGATTGACCGCACCGGATGGATTTTCACTGCCCATGCCCCGACCCTACGAATAGGGAGTGACATGAACGAGTACCACCGGATTCTCGGTGTTTCCAGCATATAGCCAGCTGCAACCCGTGACGTCACCGTCACGGAGGGCAGTCACTCTTGCACTGAGAGTGGTTCTACCTTAGGACCGTTATAGTTACGGCCGCCGTTTACTGGGGCTTAATTTCAGAGCTTCGCCGAAGCTAACCCATCCACTTAACCTTCCAGCACCGGGCAGGCGTCACAGCGTATACGTCGTCTTGCGACTTTGCACGCTGCTGTGTTTTTGGTAAACAGTCGCTTGGGTCTGGTCACTGCGGCCCCCTCAAGCTCCGGACGCAAGTCCTTCACCTTACCGGGGCGCTCCTTCTCCCGAAGTTACGGAGCTATTTTGCCGAATTCCTTAACCAGAGTTAACTCGCTCGCCTTGGTATTCTCTACCTGTCCACCTGTGTCGGTTTGGGGTACGGGCACCCTGAGTGCTCGCTAGGAGTTTTTCTCGGAGGCATGGCTTCCACGGCTTCACCTAAATCGGCTCGGCATCACGCCTCAGGCTTTATGAGGTCCGGATTTGCCTGGACCTCGCCCCACACGCTTACCCCGGGAACAACCATCGCCCGGGTCCGTATAGCCTTCCCCGTCACTCCATCGCTGACCTACTACTGGCTGGGTCGGTAGGCCCCGAAGGGCTTTCCTTAGCAAACCAGACTCGGCCTGGACGCACGCAGAGTGGTACCGGAATATCAACCGGTTGTCCATCGACTACGCCTCTCGGCCTCACCTTAGGTCCCGACTTACCCTGGGCGGACGAACCTTCCCCAGGAACCCTTGGACATTCGGCGGAAGAGATTCTCACTCTTCATTCGCTACTCATGCCGGCATTCGCACTCGTGACGCCTCCACGGCTGGCTTCCGCCGCCGCTTCGCTGGCAACACGACGCTCCCCTACCGATCCATTGCTGAATCCCGTAGCTTCGGCGGTGTACTTGAGCCCCGTTACATTTTCCGCGCAGAATCACTCGACCAGTGAGCTGTTACGCACTCTTTAAATGGTGGCTGCTTCTAAGCCAACATCCTGGCTGTTTGAGCAACTCCACATCGTTTCCCACTTAGTACACACTTGGGGGCCTTAGCTGACGATCTGGGCTGTTTCCCTTTCGACCACGAAGCTCATCCCACGTAGTCTGACTGCCGTACTTTGCGCATTGAGATTCGGAGTTTGACTGAATTCGGTAAGCTTGTAGGCCCCCTAGTCCAATCAGTGCTCTACCCCCAATACGGAACATACGACGCTAGCCCTAAAGCTATTTCGGGGAGAACCAGCTATCGCCGAGTTTGTTTGGCCTTTCACCCCTATCCACAGGTCATCCCCCAAGTTTTCAACCTTGGTGGGTTCGGGCCTCCACGAGGTCTTACCCTCGCTTCACCCTGCCCATGGATAGATCACTCGGCTTCGGGTCTACGGCATGCGACTAGGCGCCCTATTAAGACTCGCTTTCGCTTCGACTACGGCTCACACCTTAATCTTGCCACATACCGGTAACTCGCCGGCTCATTCTTCAAAAGGCAGGCGGTCAGGATCCGAAGATCCCTCCCACTGCTTGTAAGTCAACGGTTTCAGGTACTATTTCACTCCCCTCGCCGGGGTTCTTTTCACCTTTCCCTCACGGTACTAGTCCGCTATCGGTCGCTAGGAAGTACTTAGCCTTACGAGGTGGTTCTCGCAGATTCACACGGAATATCCTCCGTGCTACTTGGGAACACCAATCTGGAGTGAGGTCGATTTTCGTCTACAGGGCTGTTACCCACTGTGGCCCAGCTTTCCAGCTGTGTTCGACTAATCGCCTCGTTTTTGACTCCAGCTCGACACCGGTGCGTCAAGACATGGGTCCCACGACACCTACACAGCAACGCCACCGGGCTATCACACTGCATAGGTTTAGGCTCATCCCGTTTCGCTCGCCACTACTCAGGGAGTCGCATTTGCTTTCTTTTCCTCAGAGTACTGAGATGTTTCAGTTCCCCTGGTTACCTCAACCGGCCCTATGTGTTCAGACCGGAGTGACTGGGCATGACCCCAGCCGGGTTTCCCCATTCGGACATCCTCGGATCAACGCTTGCTTGACAGCTTCCCGAGGCTTTTCGCAGCCTGCCACGTCCTTCATCGGCTTCTAGCGCCAAGGCATCCACCGTTAACTCTTAGTAGCTTGGAATATAGAGAATCCAAGACATTTTGTGCTCGCTATGCAGTTCTCAAGTTGCCCGAAGAAGCTCGACCAGGAACTGGTCGTGAACTCCTTCACAACTGAACAATGTGCCCAATCCAACCGGCTCCTTCGCCGGGCTCATCCAAGCTTCCTCGACCACCGAGGTGACCGAAGCTTGCTTGTTCCACCCAACGAGCTCAATCCAAATCGAGATCGAATAGCCAGCGATCAACTAGAAGCTGGAAACCGGTCAATCATGCCGGCTTCGTAATTGCTCCTTAGAAAGGAGGTGATCCAGCCGCACGTTCCCGTACGGCTACCTTGTTACGACTTCGTCCCAATTACCGACCCCACCTTCGGCAGCTCCCTCCCAAAAAGGGTTGGGCCACTGACTTCGGGTGTTGCCGACTTTCGTGACGTGACGGGCGGTGTGTACAATCCCCGAGAACGCATTCACCGCGGCTTTGCTGATCCGCGATTACTAGCGACTCCGACTTCATGGAGTCGAGTTGCAGACTCCAATCCGAACTGAGGCCGGCTTTATGGGATTCGCTCACCTTCGCAGGATCGCTGCCCGTTGTACCGACCATTGTAGCATGCGTGCAGCCCTGGATATAAGGGGCATGATGACTTGACGTCGTCCTCACCTTCCTCCGAGTTATCCCCGGCAGTCTCCTATGAGTCCCCGGCCGAACCGCTGGCAACATAGGACAAGGGTTGCGCTCGTTGCGGGACTTAACCCAACATCTCACGACACGAGCTGACGACAGCCATGCACCACCTGTCATGGGCCCTTTCGGACACCGTATTTCTACGGCTTTTCCCATGATGTCAAACCTAGGTAAGGTTCTTCGGGTTGCATCGAATTAAGCCGCATGCTCCGCCGCTTGTGCGGGGACCCGTCAATTCCTTTGAGTTTTAGCCTTGCGGCCGTACTCCCCAGGCGGGACACTTAATGCGTTAGCTTCGGCACGGCAGTCGTTGATCAGACCGCCACACCTAGTGTCCAACGTTTACAGCGTGGACTACCAGGGTATCTAATCCTGTTTGCTCCCCACGCTTTCGCTCCTCAGCGTCAGTGCCGGCCCAGAGAGCCGCCTTCGCTACTGGTGTTCCTCCCGATATCTGCGCATTTCACCGCTACACCGGGAATTCCATTCTCCTCTACCGGACTCGAGTCACAGTAGTTTCGACTGCAGTTCCGAGGTTGAGCCTCGGAATTTCACAGCCGACTTACTGAACCGCCTACGAGCTCTTTACGCCCAATGATTCCGGACAACGCTCGCCCCCTACGTATTACCGCGGCTGCTGGCACGTAGTTGGCCGGGGCTTCTTTTGGAGGTACCGTCAATTTCTTCCCTCCTGAAAGGGGTTTACAACCCGAAGGCCTTCATCCCCCCCGCGGCGTTGCTGCGTCAGGCTTTCGCCCATTGCGCAAGATTCCCTGCTGCTGCCTCCCGTAGGAGTCTGGGCCGTGTCTCAGTCCCAGTGTGGCTGATCGTCCTCTCAGACCAGCTACTCGTCGATGCCTTGGTAGGCCGTTACCCCACCAACTAGCTGATAAGCCGCGAGCCCATCCCACAGCACAAAGGCATTTCCTCGAACAATCATGTGGTCACTCGAGGGTATCCGGCATTAATCCAGGTTTCCCTGGGCTATTCCGGTCTGTGGGGCAGGTTGCTCACGTGTTACTCACCCGTTCGCCGCTCCGTCATACCGATGGGTTACCCCTTCGGTGTGCGTCGCTCGACTTGCATGCATTAGGCACGCCGCCAGCGTTCGTCCTGAGCCAGGATCAAACTCTCCAACTTACAATCAAGGCCTGGTGCCCGAAGGCTCCGGGCCAATCCTGTCAGTCTGAGTTTGCAATTGGGTCCAGGGCCCGTGAGGGGCCCTAGAGCTGATTGCTGTATATAGATGCTCACTCATCTCTGCGACCGAGGTCGCCGGGATGGGTGTGCATGCTGGCTTTTGGCACATTGTTCAGTTGTCAAGGAGCCCAAAGCTCCCACTCCTGATGTCAGGCGGGCCGGCGATCGTATCGCGGCCCCGGTACAAAGTGAATCCGAGGCGACGCGAACAAGAGCGCCGTCCCGGTTTTCCAGTGGGTGGCCGGAGAGGTGTTCTCCAGCCGGGAGTCGAATAGTACCGACGCCCCGGAGTTAGTCAAGTCAATCAGACGAGCCGGACGAACCGGCGCTTCCCGACCTGGAGAACCCGGCCCAGGAGGGCGGCTCTGGGGGCTTCTTGCGCCTCCCACACCTCGCCGTCGACCTTGACCGCTCCCTGTCCGAGCATCCGTCTCGCCTCGGAGCCCGAAAGCCCCATGGCATCACGGATCAAACCCGGAACTTGGACGGGATCGTCCTCTGATAATGAAAACACCTCGATCTCCTCGGGTATTCCCCCCTGCTTGAACACCCGATCGAAAGCCGCCTCGGCAGCCACCGCGCTCTCCTCGCCCCAGTAGAGGGCGGTCACGGCCCGGGCGAGCCTGCGCTTGGTCTCGCCCGGGTGGAGTTCACCCGAGCTCAACCCGGTTTCGATTTCCTCCACCTCCGCCGGATCGAAGTCTGCCGCCAATCGAAACCACTCGATCATGGACGAATCGGGGACGCTCATGGTCTTCCCGAACATCTCCTCGGGCTCGTCCTCGACGCCGATGTAGTTGCCGAGTGACTGGGACATCTTCTTGACCCCGTCGGTGCCAACCAGAAGTGGCATGGTCAGGGCCACCTGCGCCTCCATGCCGTATCGCTCCTGGACGGCGCGACCCATCATCAGGTTGAACAGTTGGTCGGTGCCACCGAGCTCGACATCCGCCTCAACGGCCACCGAGTCGTAACCCTGGAGTAGCGGGTAGAGGAACTCCATCACCGATATCGGGGTCCCCTCTTCGTAACGCTTGGCGAAGTCGGACCGCTCCAGCATCTGGGCCACCGTCGCGGCAGAAGTGAGCTCGAGGAGACCGGCCATGCCCAAGGGCGCCAGCCACTCCGAATTGCGCCGGATCTCCAGGTTCTCCGGCAGCAGCACCTTGCGGAATTGGCCGAGCACGTTCTCGGCATAGCGGTTGACCTCATCGGGCGCGAGACGCTTGCGGGTATCGCTTCGCTGGGACGGGTCACCGACCTGGGCAGTGAAGTCACCGACTATCAGCACGGCGACGTGGCCCATCTCCTGGAAGTGACGCAGCTTGCGGAGCACCACGGCCCAGCCCAGCGTCACCGAGGGAGCGGTCGGGTCGAGTCCGAGCTTGATCCGAAGCGGACGGCTGAGCTCCAGCTTGCGTGTCAGATCGTCACGCGGCACCACCTGATCAACGTGACGAAGGAGGAGCGGTAGCTGGAGGTCGGGGCCCATGTGTGGTGGGGAGGGTAAACGCGCCGGCGCCACTCCTCAGGCCGGGGTGGCCACGGTCGTGACCTCGACGAATCGCCAGGGCCTTTCCTTGGCCTTGGTGATCCCGACGCGCGGTGTCGCCATGACCATCGCCGGGGCCGCGCCAGCCTCGATCCTGATCGGTGAGTGCTCGTGGAGCAGATCCGTCCCATCATGCGAATGGTCGATGCCGAGGGCCTGGGTCAACTTCCCAGGCCCGTTGGCCAGCCCGTCGTCCCGGCCGCGGCGTGATCGAGCCACACCCACTCCTTCGACGATCTCGGCGCCGCGGAACAGGATCCCCCACCCCACACCTTCCGGCCCCGCTGCCACGTTCCCGCACCAATGCACCCCATAGGAGCGATACACGTAGAGAGTCCCGGGTCGCTCGAACATCGAGCCGTTGCGGGCAGTCCGGCCGCCATATGCGTGGGATGCGGGGTCATCGTGGCCCTTGTAGGCCTCCACCTCGGTCACCCTCGCCTTGACCAGCTTTCCGCCGATCTCGGAGACGAGATAGGAGCCGAGCAGCATCGGCGCTGCCTGCTCAGGGCTGCCCGCCAGCAGATCACCCAGATCCAACTCAGGCCCCACGCAGCCGGGCCCCGAGCTCTTCGGCAGCCGAGATCATCGCGTCGCGGATCGGCGACACCTCCTCGTTGGTCAGAGTGTGGTCGCCGGAGCGCAGCCGGTATCTGATCGCGATGGCTCTCTGCCCTTCGCCCATGCCCGCCCCTTGGAACAAGTCGAAGACGCCGGCCGACTCGACCAACCCGGAGCCCGCCGCGACGCTCGCCTGCATCAGGGTCTGGACCGCGAGGTCTGCCGGCACGACGAAGGAGAGGTCGAAGTCGACATGGGGGAAGACCGAAGGCGACGTGGCGAGTACCAACTCGGTGGGGGCCAGGAGAGGCTGGAGATCGACCTCTCCGATCGCCACCCGTCCGGGAAGATCGAACTCACGGACGGCACGAGGGCTCAACTCCCCCACATGGCCGATCGGGGTGCCCTCCAGCTTGACGATGGCCGAGCGCCCCGGGTGATAGCCGGGGGCATCTCCCGGTTCGAGGTCGTAGTCGGCGTGCCCCAGCACTGCCATCACGTGTCTCAGCAACGAGAGCGACACTCCGGCCTCTGCGGGCACCGTATCCCGTCCCAGGATCGACGGCCCGACGCTTCCCACCAACACCCAGGCGAGACGCTCGACCTGGGTGGGGAGACGGGGATCCTCGGGCCACGGCACGTCGACGAAGACCAGGGCCGTCTCGAACATGGACACGGCCGCCGCCCCGTAGGAGAAGTTGAATCGAGCAACGTTCAACAACGCCGGGAGCATGGTCGGCCTCAGAGTGCCTTCCTCCTCGCGCAGGGGATTGGTCACACGAAGCAGAGATGAGAAATCGGTCCAGCCGAGACGGGCGAGATCGACCTCGTTGACGAACGGCAGTGTCACCGTCTGATGGAGGCCGATGCCGACGAGCGCAGAGCGCAGAGCGCGAGCCCTTCTCTGCTCCGGGCTGAGACCACCGGCCGCACCGAGCGGGAGGGTGGCCGCGAATCGGTCGAAACCATGGATGCGAGCGATTTCCTCGAGAAGGTCGGCCGGACGGGTCACATCAGGGCGGAAGGTCGGCACAGTGACCGTCATCGGGTCGGATCCATCCACCTCCATCCCCAAGCGCTCCAGGATCCCGCCCACGCCTTCCCGGGTGAACCCAGGACCGAGCAGTCGCTCCACTTCCGAAAGGGCGAGCTCGATCGTTACGGGGCCGACCGGGGTGGCGATCTCGTCGATCACCCCCTCGATCACGTCTCCCCCGGCCAGTTCGACCACCATGGCGGCCGCCCTCGCATCGGCGGCATCGGTGAGATTCGGGTCGACGCCCCGCTCGAATCGGTTCGAGGCCTCGGAGAGCAGGCCATGACGACGCGACATGTGCATGATCGTCGGCGGGTCCCACGAAGCCGCCTCCATGAGCACGTTGACGGTTCCGGCCGACACTTCCGACCTGGCACCACCCATCGTGCCCGACATGGAGGTCGGGCCGTCATCGTCGTAGATGATCAAGTCCTCGGCGGTGAGCTTGCGCTCCTCGTCGTCCAGGGTGACCAGGGTCTCACCTGGATCGGCCCGCCGAACCGACAGCCTGTTCCCGACGATGGTGTCCGCATCGAAGGCATGGAGGGGATGGCCGAGCTCGATCATCACGTAGTTGGTCACATCGACCACGTTGGAGATGGACCGGACTCCCGCCTTGTTCAGCCGGTGTCGCACCCATAGCGGAGACCTCGCCACCGTCACGCCCCGGATCTCCCGGGCAGTGAATCGCCGACAGCCGGTCGGATCGCCGATCTCCACCGCGATCACCGGCGTCCCCGGAGTGGTGCGCAGGCGCCGCTCCGGGATGCGGTATTCGACCTCGAAGTGGGCGGCGAGATCGCGGGCGATACCGAGCAGGGACATGGCATCCGGGCGATTCGAGGTGATCGACAGGTCGAACACGACGTCGGGGAGCTCCAACAGGTCGGAGAAGTCCACACCGAGGGTGGGCTCGCCGTCGAGGACGAGGATCCCGGTATGGTCGTCACCAAGTCCGAGCTCCTTCTCCGAACAGATCATCCCATTCGATTGGACGCCTCGAATCGTCCTCTGCCCGATCTCGAACTCACCGGGCAGAACCGCGCCGGGTCGTGCAACCGCCACGTAGGCGCCCTCCGAGAAGTTCCAGGCGCCACAGATGATCTGCTCGACGCCGGAGCCGGCGTCGACCTGACACACCCGGATCTTGTCCGCATCCGGGTGCGGTTCGATCTGCTCGACCCTCCCAACGACCACATCGGTCCATCCCGGCTCGAGGACCTCGAAGCCATCGACTTCGTGCCCGACCATCGCCAGGACACCCGACAGCTCGGAAGGATCCGCGGTGGGGAGGTCGATGAACTCCTGCAGCCAGCGCAGTGGGACCTTCATCAGAACTGCCTCAGGAAGCGCAGGTCGTTGTCCACGAAATGGCGGATGTCGTTGATGCCATGGCGGACCATGGCCATCCGCTCCAGCCCCATGCCGAAGGCGAACCCCGATAGCCGGGAGGGGTCGTACCCCACCGCCTCGAGGACATTGGGATCGACCATGCCACAGCCCAGCATCTCCAGCCAGCCCGCCCCTCCGCACACCCGGCAGCCGGGCACTCCCCCATCACAGAGGAAGCAGGAGACGTCGAGCTCGGCGCTGGGCTCGGTGAACGGGAAGAAATGAGGTCGTAGGCGCACAGTGGTCTTCGGCCCGAAGAACTCGCGGGAGAAGTGGGCCAAGGTCCCCTTGAGGTCGGCGAACTGGATGTGCTCGTCGACGGCCAGACCCTCGATCTGATGGAAGACCGGGAGGTGGGTGGCATCGGTCGTCTCCTGGCGATAGACCTTCCCAGGCACCACGACGTACACCGGAGGCTCATGCGTCTCCATCCATCGCACCTGCACCGGCGAGGTCTGGGTGCGGAGAAGCACTTCGTCCTTCGGATCCCCATGCGATAGGTAGAGGGTGTCCGATTCGAGCCGGCTCGGATGCGTGGGCGGGGTGTTGAGGGCGTCGAAGTTGTACCAGGCCAGCTCGGCCTCGGGACCGTCGGCAACCCGGTATCCGAGCCCGGTGAAGATGTCCACGATCTCATCGATCGTCTGTTGGATCAGGTGCAGCGAGCCGCGCGGGAACGAGTGGGTCTCGAGCGTGACATCGAGCCGGTCCTCGGTCAGTCTCCTGGCCTCGTCCTCCACTTCGAGCTCGACGCGACGACCGGAGAGAAGGGTCTGAACATGTTCGGTCACCTCCTTGAGCTTCGCCCCTATCAGCGGCCTCTCGCCCGGGTCGAGGGAGCCCATCGAACGTCTGACCTCACCGATGGTCGAGCTCTTGCCGAGCAGGCTGCTCTCCACACGGTCGAGCTCTTCGAGCGACGATGCGCCCGCAATGAGCCGAGGAGCATCAGCCAGCACACCTTCTAGCGCCGATCCGGGATCCATGTCGGCGGCAGGTTAGACCCGCCCTCCCCCCACTCCTCCGGGTTTGGAGAGCTCATACACGATGATGCCCGCCGCCAGGGCGGCATTGAGGCTCTCGATCCCGCCAGGCATCGGGATCGTGACCCTGATCGCTGCCTTTGCCACCACCTCCGCCGGTAGCCCGGAGGCTTCTTCGCCGACCAGGACCGAATAGCGCCCCGGCGGGATGTCAGCCGGGGGCAAGCCACCGGCAACGACCGTGGCCAGCGGCACGTAGCCGGAGGCCACGAGCTCGTCGACCGAGTCGATCCCGTGGACACCGATCCGGAAGTGCCCACCTGCTCCGGCGCGCAGGACCTTGGGCGACCACGGATCGGCCGTGCCGGTCGTGTGCCCGAAGTCCCACTCGAAGGCCGCCGCAGTCCTGATGAGGGTGCCGACGTTGCCCGGGTCACCGACTCCCCAGGCGACGAGCAATCCACGGACCGCCCTCATCCTCGGGGTCGGTACCGCGATCACCGCAACCGGGCCGCGCGGCGTCTTGGTACCTGCGAGTCGCGACAGGGCGGATCTGTCGATGATGATCGGATTCAAACCATGACGCCCGACGAGGGCGGCGGTTGCTTCGTCACCCTCGAGAGCGAAGACCACCTCGGGGACCACCCCGGCTGCGAGGGCCTCCTCCAAGAGATGCGGCCCTTCGATCAGGGTCTTCCCGGTCTCACGACGGTCTCGAGCGCGATTGAGCCGGGCCGCCTCCACCACACGCGGGTTGCGATGACTGCGGACCGGCTCCATCGGAGACTCAGGCCTTGGGCTCAGCTCTGCTTGGATGCCTCGACGAGTTGGGTGAAGGCGCCGGGGTCGTTCACGGCCATCTCGGCGAGCATCTTGCGGTCGACTTCGATGTCAGCCGCCTTGAGCCCGGCGATCAGCTGCGAATAGGTGGTCCCGTTCTGCCGGGCCGCGGCGTTGATACGGGCGATCCACAGCCGCCGGAACTCACCCTTGCGGGCCCGGCGGTCGCGGTAGGCGTCCTGCATCGCATGCATGACCTGTTCGTTGGCGGTCCGATAGCGGCGACTCCTGGCGCCCTTATAGCCCTTGGCCCGGTCGAGAACCTTCTTGTGGGATTTCTTGGCGTGCACCGCGCGCTTCACACGTGCCATCTCATACCTCCTGAGCTCTCATCGACCGAGCAGCTTCTTGACCGTCTTGACATCGCCGGGGGCCAACTCGGCCTCACCGGCCCGGCGTCGAAATGTCGCCTTGCCCTTGGCCAGGCGCAAGTGAGAGGCGCCGGACTGTCGTCTCAGATACTTGCCGGAGCCACTCACCTTGATTCGTTTCTTGGCGCCGCTGTGCGTCTTCATCTTGGGCACGGCTACCTCCTGTCGTCCTACTCCTCTTCGGCCTTTTCCCCGTCATCATGGCCAACTGCGGCCTTGGGCCTCCTGGTCGGGGCTATCACCATCGTCATGCTCCGTCCTTCGAGCTTGGGAGTCTGTTCGACCGCACCCCAGTCCGACAGGTCCTCTGCCAGCCGGTCGAGCAGGTCCTTCCCGAAGGCCGGTCTTTCCTGCTCCCGGCCGCGAAAGCGGATGGTCACCTTGACCTTGTCCCCCTCGGCGAGGAACTCCTGTGCCTTGCGACGGGTGATGTCGAAATCGTGCTCTCCGATCCGCACTTTCATGCGGAGCTCTTTGATGGTGGTACGGGTCTGCTTCTTTCGGGCCTCTCGAGCCTTCACCGACTGCTCGTACTTGTACTTCCCGTAGTCCATCAGGCGGCACACCGGCGGTTTCGCATTGGGTGCCACTTCGACGAGATCCAAATCGAGTTGCTCCGCGAGCCACATCGCCTCGTTGAGCTTCTTCACTCCTATCTGTGCGCCATCGGGTGCGATGACAAGCACCTCTTTGGCCCGGATCGCGCCGTTCACACGGAGCTCGTTGATATTGATACCTCCTGTTGATTGCATCTCGTGACGGGCAAGAAAAAAGCAGCAGGTCGAAGCCTGCTGCCATGGAACGGGTCGGTCGCGTCATCGCCCAACCCTTCGGACCACGGCTCGCTCGTCTCGTCCGGTCGGACGCCCGGCGGCCGGGTGGGGAAGCAGCAGCTTCCGCTCTTGCCTTGATTGTCGGCTGGAGGATACCAGCGCGACCCCTGAAACCAATAGTCGCTGGTCAGAGCTCGCCGACCCGTCGTAGGGCGACCGTGGTGGAGACCGCGGCCTCGGCCGCCTCGTAACCCTTGTTCGAAGGTCCTTCGGCGGCTCTATCCATTGCCTGTGCGTACTCGGTGACAGCCAGGATGGCGTTGGCCACCGGCACTCCGGTGTCCAGACTCACCCTCGCCACCCCGGCGGTCGACTCGCGGGAGACGATCTCGTAATGGTCGGTGTCGCCCCGGACCACTGTGCCGATAGCCACGACGGCATCACATCCGGCATCGACCAGCTTGCGCGCCCCGATCGGGATCTCCAACGCCCCCGGCACTCTGAGCACGGTCACATCGGTGACTTTCATCTCTTCGAGACGTTGCAGGGCTCCGTCGAGAAGACGATCCGTGATGGTGCGATTCCAGTTGGCGACGACCACCCCGACGTGGAGGCCGGCTCCTTCGGGCAGTCCCTCGATGAATCGGGTCATGCGCCCTGGCCCAGGTCCATTTGATGACCGAGTCGGGTCGCCTTGGCCCTCAAATACTCCCGGTTCTCGTCGTTGGCGTCGACGGAGAGCGGGACCTGCTCGAGTATCGAGAGGCCATATCCCTCGATCCCTGCCCGCTTGGTGGGATTGTTGGTCATCAGCCGCATGCTGCGCACCCCGAGGTCGTAGAGGATCTGCGCTCCGACCCCGTAGTCCCGCGAGTCCACCGGAAGGCCCAGGTTCAGATTGGCGTCGACGGTGTCGAGACCCTCGTCCTGGAGCTTGTAGGCGGCCAGTTTGTGGAGAAGGCCGATCCCCCTCCCCTCGTGACCTCTGATGTAGAGCACCACGCCACGGCCCTCCTCGGCCACCCGAGCCAGCGCTCGGTCCAGCTGATCGCCACAATCACAGCGCAGACTCCCGAAGACATCTCCGGTCAGGCACTCGGAGTGGACCCTGGTGAGTACGGCCTCCCCGTCGCCGATGTCCCCCATGACCAGGGCCATGTGCTGCCGGTCGTCGACGAGTGACCTGTAGCCGACACCGGTGAAGGTCCCGTGAACGGTCGGGATGCGAGCTTCTACGACCCTCTCCACCAGTTTCTCGTGGCCACGCCTGTAGGCGATGAGATCGGCGATGGTCCCGATCAGCAGCTGGTGCTCCTTGGCGAACCGCTCCAGCTCGGGGAGCTTGGCGACGGATCCGTCGTCGTTCATGATCTCGGCCAGGACGCCGGCCGGGTACCTGCCGGCGAGCACGGCCAGGTCGACCGCGCTCTCGGTGTGGCCGGCGCGTTTGAGCACACCGCCGGGCTCGTAGCGCAACGGGTAGAGATGGCCGGGACGGGCGAGGTCGCGAGGTCTTGTCTCCGGGGCGAGAACCGCCTGAATCGTCCTCCACCGGTCACCCGCCGAGATCCCGGTCGTCGTGCCCTCGACCGAGTCGACCGAGACGGTGAAAGCCGTCCTGCGCATGTCGGTGTTCCGGGAGACCATCATGGGGAGATCGAGCTCGTCCAGACGCTCGCCTACCACGGCCAGGCAGATGATTCCGCTGGTGTGGCGGAGCATGAACCCGACCTGCTCCTGGGTGGCCGCATCGGCGGCGACGATCAGATCTCCCTCGTTTTCACGGTCCTGGTCGTCGACCATGATGACGAGCTCGCCGCGACCGACAGCAGCGACGATGTCGTCGATCGGGGCGAAGCTCATGGGCTCGCTCTCAGCAGTCTCTCGACGTACTTGGCCAGGACATCGACCTCAAGGTTGACGGTCTCCCCTGCCTTGCGCAAGCCCAGGGTGGTCACCGCCAGAGAGTGCGGGATCAGGGCGACTTCGAATCCATCATCGGTGAGCCCAGCCACGGTCAGGCTGACCCCATCCACCGTCACCGAGCCCTTCTCCACCACATACCGCATCAACCCATCGGGGATGCGAAGTGTCATCCTTCGACCCTCACCCTCATCGTCGACGGAGGCGACCTCCCCTACCCCGTCGACATGTCCCTGCACGATGTGACCGTCGAACCGGCCGTTGGCTGCCATCGGGCGCTCCAGGTTGACCAGGTCCCCGGATTCGAGCTTCCCCAGGGTCGACCGGTTCAGTGTCTCCTCGACCACGTCGACGGTGACTTTTCCCGGCCCGACCTCGACCGCGGTCAGACAGACCCCGTTGACCGCAATCGAGTCACCAACATCGATGCCCGACAACGACCCGACGTCCATGACCAGCCGCATCCCGGCCTCCTTTTCGGCCATGGCCACGGTGCCGATGTGCTCGACGATTCCCGTGAACATCTACTCGAACTCGATTCTGATATCGGGCCCCACCATCCGGATGTCTCCGATCCTCACAGCGACGGATTGTGCCATGGTGGGGAAATCGCCTCCGAGCGGGGAGAGCCCGCGTCCCCCGCCCATCCGGCCGGCCACGTAGACGACCCCGCGGGCGACCACCCCTGAACGCCACCAAGAGCCGGCCAGACCAGAGCCCCCTTCCACCAGCACGTCGTACAGCCCTCGGTCGGCCAGTGCCCTGGCCGCCTCCTCGGGCTCCGCCCACCCATTGCTGTCGGCGGGGACCACCACCAACTCCCCGGAGGGGACGTCGATCGGCCCGGAAGCGATCACGATGGGGGATCTCGCCCATATCCGGCGGTCGCCGGGCAGCTCGCCGCGCCCGGCGATGATCACCGGCAACGGCTGATGCTCGACCGGCTCCGCGAGCCTGACCGTGAGCAGAGGGTCGTCGACCCGCAGAGTCCCAGCGCCGATCACGATCGCGTCCATGGACGAGCGCAGGAGATGTGCGTCTGCACGAGCCTCCTCCGAGGTGATCCACTGCGAGGTCCCGTCGAGAGCTGCGATCGACCCATCCAGGGTCATCGCGGTTTTCAATGTGACCAGGGGGAGACCGGTCCGTCGTTGATGGAAGTAGGCGCGGTCAACGGCCTCGGATTCCTCGCCGAGCACGCCGGTCACGACTTCGACCCCGGCGTCGCGGAGCCATGAGACTCCGCTGCCGGAGACCCTCTCGTCGGGGTCGATCGCCCCCACAACGACCCTTGCCACTCCGGCGGAGACGATGGCGGTGACACAAGGTGGTGTCAGTCCGTGATGACTGCACGGCTCGAGGGTGGCGTAGAGCGTCGCCCCCCTGGCCCTTTCCCCCGCCTGCTCGATGGCGACGACCTCGGCATGGGCCTGGCCGGCTCCGGTGTGGGCGCCCTCCCCCACCACGGTCCCCGAAGGGTCGACGACGACGGCACCGACCCTGGGGTTGGGATGGGTGTGATGTGGTGCGGCGAGCTCGATGGCTCGCTGCATGTGCCGGGCGTCGCCCACCTATCCGGCGCGTCGATCGATGCGGTAGGTGGAGCCCTGCTGTTTCTTGGCGAATTCCTTCATCTCCACCGCGATCGCCGACGCCTCCCACTGAGTGGTGATCTCGCGCACGTCGGTAGACGCTACACCCAGCGAGAGGGACACCACCGGGAAGGCGAATCGCTCACCACGCCGGTCGATCACCTCGATGTAGCCGCGCAGGGCATCGGCGGTGTCGTAGAGGTCGAGGATCCCGTCGTCGAAACGCTCGATCACCTCCTTGCAGAACGGCTCGGAAACCTCGGGTGGGATGATGGCGACGAAGTCATCGCCCCCGATATGGCCGACGAATGCACCTGCGATCCCCAGACTGTCGGAGGCATCGTTGAAGCACTTTGCACAGAAGCGGATGACCTCGTCGCCCCGCATGAAGCCGTAGTGGTCGTTGAATGCCTTGAAGTTGTCCAGGTCGCCGTGAACCAGGGCAAAATCACGCCCCGATGCGATGCGCTCCTCCACCTCTCCGGTGATCTTGAAGTTGCCGGGGAGCCCGGTGAGGGGAGACAGATCGCGGGCTGCCTGAGTCCTGCGCACCACGGCCCGGATCCTGGCGACCAGCTCGTTGATGTCGAACGGCTTGGTGATGTAGTCGTCGGCGCCGAGCTCGAGGCCCCGCACCCGATCCTCGGGCAGGCCGCGGGCGGTGAGCAGGATGATCGGTATGTTCCCGGTGGATGCCTGGCTTCTCAGCCGGTGGAGGGCGGTGAGGCCGTCCATGCGCGGCATCATGATGTCGAGGACGATCACATGGGGCGGGTTGGCAGTGGCCTTCTGCAGGGCATCCTCGCCATCCACCGCGGTGTCCACTTCGAAGCCCTCGAGCTCGAAATTCACCTGTACGACCGCGAGGATGTCCGGATCGTCATCGGCGATGAGGACTCGTTCGCTCATTTCTCTTCTATTGCCCTTCTCAGTTCGGCTGCTGCCGTCGACGGGTCATCAGCGCCGAAGATCGCCGATCCGGCGACAATCACGTTCGCCCCGGCCTCGTAGGCCAGGCGAGCGTTTCCGGACGTAATGCCTCCGTCGATCTCAATATCGGTAGGCAATCCGCGCTCCTCAACCCATTCTCTGGCTGCCTCCACCTTTGGCAAGACCTCCGGAATGAAGCTCTGACCGCCGAATCCGGGCTCGACTGACATGATCAGGGCGACGTCACACAGCTCCAGAAACGGGCTGATCGCCGAGAACGGCGTTGCCGGGTTGCACACCAGGCCAAAGGCGAGATCGTTCTCCCTGGCTCGCTTGGCGGCCAGGGTGGGGTCGGGCATCGCCTCGATGTGCATGGTCACCAGGTCGACTCCGGCCTCGGCGAGCTCGGGGAGGAACTCGGCGGGGTTGGTTGTCATGAGATGACAGTCGAAATAGAGACGGGTCACCGGGCGGATACTCTCGATCACCGGGATCCCGAAGGAGATGTTGGGGACGAAATGGCCGTCCATCACATCGAGGTGGAGCCAGTCGACCATCGGCTCCACCTCCCGGATCTGCTCCTCGAGGCGGGCGAAGTCGGCCGCAAGAAGTGAGGGGGCGATCCTCAGTTTCGACATTGCGCCCATGAGTTTAAGGAAAGGCCGGTCATGACCGGTGGACGGCGACATACATCCCGTCGGTCGAGGTCAGGTGGGGGGCGAGGAGGCGCCCGTTTCCCCAGGGGACACCGGGCAGATCCGCCGGTTCAAAATCGAGCCCTGCGACCACCTCGATCGTCTCCTGCGGGGTGATCGTGCACACCGAGTAGACCAGTCGCCCGCCGGGTGCGAGCAGTTCCAGAGCCGCTTCCAGCATCCGGCGCTGCAGCTTGGCAAGGGCCTCTACTCCGGGCTTGGTCACCCGGAGGCGGATCTCTGGCCGTCGCCGCAACGTGCCGAGACCACTGCATGGGGCGTCGAGGAGGACACGGTCGAAGGAGCGTCGGCGAAACGGCGGCTCGGCTGCGTCCCCGATCACCCAGTGGGCCTGCGGGACCCTCCTTGCCGCGGAGGCCACCCTCCTCAGGTGGCTGTCCAGCGCGATCACTGCGCCATCGGTGCCCACCTGGTCGAGCAGGTGCATGGTCTTCCCCCCGGGCGCCGCGCACATGTCGAGCACCACCATCCCCGGTGCCGCCGCGACCGCGTTCCCCACCGCAACCGAAGCGGCGTCCTGGATCACCACGTCGTCGGGGATCGGCCCCGGCGCCACCGCCAGTGCGCCCCGAATCCCCGCGAAGCCCTCGATCGGGTCCTTTCTCATCCGCACAACCCGCTCCGGCTCGGTGGTCGACGCCAACGCGAACGCCCGGGTCTGCTCTTCGCCCCATGCCGTGGTCAGCGAGGCCGCCACCCAGTCAGGAAGCCGTAGCGCTTCATCCACCGGGCCTGCCGATGCCGCCATGCGGCGGAGGACCGCGTTGGCGAACCCTGCCGCCTTCGGCTGGGCGGCCCGGACCAGGTCGACCCCGGCGCTGACAGCAATCGGGCCGGGCAATGCCCCGTAGAGCAACTCAAACCCGGCGATCCGCAGGCGGTCCATGACGTCAGGGTCGATGCGGTCGCGATCGGATGCCGAATTGATCCGCTCCTCGATCGTCTCGAGATGGCGAAGGGTGCCGAACACCAAGGCTTTGAGCCGAGCCCTTTGGGCCGGTTCCAGACCTGCTCCCAGCTGATCCGCCAGCACATTCGAGTAGGCGCCGGATCGGAGCACCCGGCCTACGACACCGGCGGCGAGGTTGCGGACACGGTCTGGAGCGGACACGGCGTCAGCCTGGCAGAAGTGAGATGGAGGGGGTTCCCCGGAGTGCCACTGTGGAGTGCCGGTTCGGTGCGCTATTGGAACTCGCCTGCATGGAAGGGTCCCGAGCGATATGCGCTGGCGGGCCGTGAGGGCGATGGATACCCAGTCGGACTGCCGGCTCTGAGACCGTCCGGGATCGGCACACGGAGTGATCGCTTCCTGAAGAAATCTCTCGAATCTCCTGTCAAGGGTATGGAAAGTGTCCGGGGCATCTTGTAGGGTCGAACGTATGTTCGATGGGGAGCAGGGGGTGTTGGAGACTGGGATCGGTGTGGCGGATTGGCGGCCTGATCCGGTCTGGGAACGGTATTCGAATGCGACTGGTTCGTGTCTTCCCGAGGGTTTGGCGACGATGCCGGCGGGACCGGAGTTGGCTTCGATCCTGGCCGGGATCGACCGGGAATCGTTGTCCGGGTTCGACCGGATCATCCTGATGCAGGCCAGGCAGCGACTCCGTTCCCACCTCGACGCCGAACTGGCATTGGACATGGTCGGGGTAGCCGACGCGGTGTCGAGCATCGTCGAAGGAGAGGAGGTGTATCCGGCTGCCGCCTCTGAGATCCGAGCCGCCCTCACACTGACCCGACCGGCTGCCGATTCCTGGCTCCACCTGGCCACCGAGCTCTTCTCCCGTCTCCCTTCCGTATGGCGGGCCCTGCATGGAGGCGAGATCGACCTGCCCAAGGCCAGGACCATCCTGGAACAGACCTCGAGTCTCGACCAGGCTTCGCCGACCGAGGCGGCCGAGGCGATCCTCCCCAGGGCTGCCGAGCTGACCACCGGGCAGCTCCGGGCGCGGCTGGCCCGTCTCGTTATCGAGGTCAACCCTGACGCGGCCAAACAACGGTTCGAGGACCGGCTGTTGGAGAGAAGGCTCTACGGCGAACCAACTCCGGAAGGCACCGCCAACCTCCACGGGCTCGATCTCGATCCAGCCGACACCTCTCAGGCGTTGCGAAGGATCAACCGCATGGCGCGGAACCTCCGGAACCAGGGCGATCCGAGGACCATGGATCAGATCCGAGCCGACATCTTCCTCGACCTGCTCTGTGGCCGGTTGGAGCACCACTCGGGACTGAGCTCACCGGGGGCGGTGGTCGATGTCAGAGTCAGAGCCTCCACTCTCGCCGGTCTCGACGACCATCCTGGCGAGATACCCGGGTGGGGCCCGGTTCTCGCCGATGTCGCACGCAAGCTGGTCGCCGAACAGCCCGACGCCACCTGGCAGGTGACAGTGACCGACGAGACCGGAAGGGCACTCAACTCGGTGACCACCAGACGTCGGCCCACGGCCCTGCAGAGACGGGTCGCCACGACCCGCAGTGAGACCTGTGTCTTCCCCGGCTGTGTGATGCCCGCCTCAGAGTGTGATCTCGATCACAACCAGCCCTGGGCCGAAACCCACGTCACCGAAACCGACCAGCTCGCCCCCCTCTGCCGGCACGACCACGTCAACCGGCACCAACGAGGCTGGGAAGATCAGCCAGACCGACCCCGGTGTGTACCGGTTGACCAGCCCCCTCGGCCACACCTACACCACCGGAGCCGATCCCCCTTGACCGACGACTCCCGATGAGCGATGACGACCGCGAAGCCAGGCCGATCCCGCCATCACACCCTTCCCCGGCGGCTTGATCTCCACCAATTCCACTCCCCCGTCGCCGAACCCGGCCACCGGAACGCCCTCGACCACAGCCCAGGTGCCGATGTGCGGTGCTGCCTCATGGGGACGGGCCCGGAGCACCTGGACGATCTCATCGTCGATGGTCAGGGTCGCCCCCGGCTCAGGGGAGAGCGCACGGACCCGATTCACCGCATCCCGGGTCGTGCCGGTCACATCGAGAGGGCGGTCGGAGGCAACCAGCTTGGCGGCGTCGGTGAGACCTTCGTCACTCTGCGCCACCGGGATCACCGAGCCCGCCAGGTACCCCGGGATCACCTCGGTGACCAGACGACCCCCGAGCACGGCCAGACGCTCGGTGAGCTCCCCCGCCGTCTCCTCGGGCCCGATATCGACTGCCTGTGCCGTCAGCACCGGCCCGGTGTCGAGCCCTTCGTCGAGCCGGATGATGCTCACTCCGGTCATCGGGTCGCCTGCCAGCAGGGCGCGAGCCACCGGTGCCGCGCCACGCCATCTGGGCAGCAGGGAGAAATGCACGTTGAGCATCCCGTAGGCGGGGATGGAGAGCACATCTGGCCGGATCAGGCGGCCATAGGCAACCACCACGGCGAGGTCGATGGCCTGAGCCGACTCCAGAGCCAGGCGGATCTCCTCACCGCTGGACGGCTGGATCACTTCGAGCCCGAGACCCAGGGCCTCCTCTTTGACAGGGGGCGGGGAAGGTGTCCTCGACCGGCCCCGGGGCCGATCCGGCTGTGTGATGACCAACGGGATCTCATGGGCACCGGCAAGGGCGAGCAGAGTCGGGACGGCCGCTCCCGGTGTGCCCAGGAACGCGATCCTGGTCATTCGAACGTCGCCAGCCCCAGGGCCTCGTCGCGCAGATCCCGAAGCGCCCTCTTGCGCGTCGGCTTGTCGAGCCTGTCGATGAGCAGCATCTTGTTCAGGTGGTCGATCTCATGCTGGAGGACCCGGCCCATCAGACCGTCCCCGGCGTACTCGACCTCGTTCCCATCCAGGTCGAGGGCCCTGGCCCGGGCGAAACCCGGTCGCTTTATCTCCCACCAGTGACCCGGCACGGAGAGGCAGCCCTCCTCATAGACCCAGTCCCCGCTCAGGTCGACGATCTCGGGGTTGATCATCACCCTGGGGCCGAGACCGTCCTGGGCGTCGAATACTGCGATCTTCTTCGATATCCCGATCTGGTTGGCGGCCAGACCGACCCCGGGTGCCTCGTACATCGTCTCGATCATGTCCTGAACCAGGGTGCGGATGACGTCATCGACGTAGGTCACCGGTTTGGTCTCGAGGCGAAGAACAGGGTCGCCAAAGGTGCGGATCGGGTAGATGGCCATGGAATAGGGTGATTCGGGGTCTCGTGAGCTTAAAGGCTCGACCGGACTCAGAGATCGATCGGGTCGGCATCGACCCGTACCGCGGCTCCCGACTCCCTCCAGCGCTGGACCAAGGGTCGGAGAGCCACCTTTACCGGTCCGAGGGAGCCTTGCAACAGCCATCTCCACCCACGCGCGGAACCGGCCGGGCCAAGCACCGCTACCTCCCCGAGCCCTCTCAGGTCACGGTCGAACCGGTCCGGGGCGTCTTCAGTGCGGATTTCGATCGCAAGCATCTCCTTGGCCGGGGGGAATCCAAGATGTGCCCGCTCGGCCAGGAGACCCTCCAGGTAGGGAACCGGGTCACCTCGACGCAACGTAGCGATCAGGGGAGCCTCGGGGAGAGAAGTCTGAGCCATCATGCGCCGCCCGTGGCCGGGCTCCACCGCGTTGGCAAGTCGGGCGAGGATCCGGAGGGCCTCCTCTGCGGTGCGGTAGTTGTGACCGAGCATCAGGCCGTCCACATCCACTGCCACAACCAGGGGCACGGCCTCGAGCGTGGGCAGATCCCGTTCGGTCCCAACCGACACCAGTCGGTCGGTTGGATGCAGCCCCGCGGCTTCTCCACCGAGCCGGCGGTTGAGCTCGCCCACGAGGCGCTCGGGCTCGGACCCCATCTCCTCGAACGAAGTCCCGCCGCATTGTGGGCACGGACCCGGGACACGGCCACACCGGCGGCAGGCCGGATCCCGGCCGATGCGTGAGCCGCACGACTCGCAGGTTCGCACCCGGCGGCAGGTGACACACCGAGTCGACGAGTCTGATGACCGGCGATGGGTGAACACGAATGAGCGACGGCCTTCCCCGGTCGTGGCCCGGATCGCGGCAACGCTCCGCTCCGCCAGAACGCCGGAGCCAGGCTGATCGCCGCTGCGGTCGACGACCTCGACCAGGGCCCAGGCTCTGTTTCCTTCCCTGATCATCTCGGGGCCTGCCGCCAGGACTTCGATCGACGGCGTGGGACCGTAGAAGACGAGTGAGAAGCCTTCGATCCGCGATCGGGTCATCATCAACTCCCGGACATGTACCGTCGGTGTCTGGCGGTCCTTCATCGCCCGGCGCCCCTCTTCGAGCACAATCGCCAGGGCGAGGCCGCCGACCTGCCAGGCGGCGACGCGGGGTGTGCCCACGACGAGCCTTCCGGGCTGCTGGGCCGCTCCCCACGCGCCGGTCAGCTCACGTGCAAGGTCACCTGACGCTTCGACCACGGGAAGGCCGCAGTCCCGCCCTGCCCGGGCCACCGTGGCCGACTCGGCTTCCGTGGCCGTGACGATCAGGGTGGACTTTCCGGCCTCGACCACCGGGCCGAGGGCCTCGACCCAAGCGAGCGACTGCCATCGCCCGATCATCGCCGTGGTGGGGCGCTTCATCCCCCGCGCCAAGGCGGTTGCCAGGTTCCCGATCGGATGACCTGTGGGGGAAGGCCTCAAAGCGGGTGTGGGCATCTCCCTGGATACCGAAGGGAGATTGGGCGGAGCCGCGCGGTCCAGGAGCACCGCGGTCGGGGCCACGTAGTGGATGGCTGCCCAACGGAGAGTGGCGAGGAGACGGTCGTCGAACACCGGCACCTCACTGGACAGTGCGGCGATGTCCTTCAGCCGGCCTTCGCGCGGACCGGCGAGCTCCACAACGAAGCCACGGGTCTTTCGCCCGGAGAGCGGGACCCTGACGATCGAGCCGACCCGGATCGACTCCCGGAGGTGTTCTGGGATCGAGTACCAGAAGCCGTTGTCTACTGCGAAGGTCGGGACATCTGGGACGACGCGGGCCGTGGCTCGACTCAGAGGTCGGCCGCCCCTTTGATGGCGTCAATCATGTCGAGACGTTCCCAGGCAAAGCCTGGTCGCCCGAAGTGACCGTATGCGGCAGTCTCGGCAAAGACCGGCTTCCTCAGCTCCAGTTGCTCGATGATCGCGGCCGGACGAAAGTCGAATGTCTCCTTGACAACCATCTCGATCCGCTCAGGGTCGAGGTTCTCGGTGCCAAACGTCTCCACATGGATCGAGAACGGGTCGGCGTGGCCGATCGCATAAGCCAGCTGAATCTCCAGCTTTCTGGCCAGACCGGCGGCCACGAGGTTCTTGGCGGCCCATCGCGCCGCGTACGCCGCCGACCGATCGACTTTGGTCGCGTCCTTGCCCGAGAAGGCTCCTCCGCCGTGACGGGCATAGCCTCCATAGGTGTCGACGATGATCTTGCGCCCGGTGAGACCGGTATCGGCCACCGGTCCCCCGATCACGAACCGGCCGGACGGGTTGAAGTAGAACTCCATGGCGGGGTCGAACATC
>JBFYOJ010000103.1:0-3413 GCA_041303885.1 Acidimicrobiia bacterium
TCCTCGGGATAGACGCGGGCAACGGCCTGCAGGGCGCCCAAGGCCGACAGGCCCGACCTCAATTCCACCAACAGGAGCAGGAGAATCGGCCTGATCGCCTGATGGTGCGGGTGAGCGCGCCTTCGAATGAAGGTGAACACATGGACCCCGAGCCCGACAACCGCACCAGGTGCTCCCGCCAGCGCCATCCCAACCGACATCAACACGACCGCTCTCATCGAGCCCTGTGCAGGATCATGACCGCCAACAGGAGACCTGTGCAGGTGAGGGCCAGCCCCCACAGCGCAGCAGCCCGCTGCGCCGGCTGGGCGAGGTAGAGGTCGAGCCCGCCACGGCCTGCGGCGACCGCAATGGCCGCTGTCGGCAAGCCAAGCATGACGATGCCCGCGGCCTTGGCCGGCGCCGCGGCGGCAGCCACTTCATGGGCAACCTCGACCTGGGCCAGGGCGAGACTGCCCATCTCGTCGAACAGCGCCGCCGGGCCGACCCCCATCCCATCCGTCCGGGTGAGCAGCGCCCCCAACTCCTCGCCTATCTCGGGGAACGAGGTGCGGGCAGCTTGGGCGATCTCAGCCAGAGGAGCGCCGCCCCGACACAGATCCGACATCTCGAGGGCGTCGACCGATCGGGCGGAGGACTCGAGGGCGAAGCGAAGGGATGCTCCTGCCCTGAGCTCGGTGGAGACCGCATCACAGAACGATGCCGCCCGCATCGACAGATCGGGCCTGCTTCGCCACCAATGGACCCCGACCGCCAGGAGAGCTGGAACGGGCAGGGCCGTGGCAAGGCCAAGAATCGCCAGGCGCCGCCAATCGATGCCGGTGGCCAAGGCGGCGGCGATGAGGACCCAGGTCATGGTCCGCTCTCGATCCCGGTCGGCCCGACAGCTGCAATCTCGGATATCTGCCGTGTAGGCCCGGACCGCTGCATCTGGACGACGAGATCGACCGCTGTCAGCAGCTGGCGCCGAACCGCAAGCTCGGCCGTGTCACCGGCAGAGAGCGCCAGTGTCTCGAGCCTCCACAGCGCCTCCTGGGCGGAGTTGGCATGGACCGTCGACAGGGATCCGCGATGACCGGTGTTCAGGGCCCAGATGAGATCCATGGCCTCTTTCCCCCGCACTTCACCGACGATGATCCGATCCGGTCTCAGACGAAGAGCCGACCGAAGCAGCTGTCGAATCGTGATCTCACCAACGCCCTCGGCGTTGGCAGGGTGGGCCTCGAGACGCACCCGGTGACCGGGAATGCGAAGCTCGGCGGCATCCTCGATGGTCACCACTCGCTCCCCGGCCGGGATGAGACCGGCGAGCAGGTTGAGAAGGGTGGTCTTCCCCGCCCCGGTCCCGCCGCTCACCAGGATCGTCCTCCGCTGCGCAACCGCTTGGCGGAGCTCTCCGATCTGGGCCGGTGTCGCAGTGCCGGACTGCTCGAGCTCGTCGAGGGATTCGATCGCCTGGGTGAATCGCCTGATCGCGACAACCGGGTGATCCACTGCTGCCGGGGGCACCACCACATGGATACGGCTCCCATCGGGGAGCCGGGCATCGACCATTGGCGAAGAGCGATCGATCCTCAGACCCAGCGGAGCGATCGCCCTCTCCACCGTGGCGTACATCTCGCCCTCACCGGCAAAGGCGGTATCGACTCGTGCCAATTCCCCATCACGCTCGACCCATATCTCGTCCGGCCCGTTGACCAGGATGTCGGTCACCGCAGGATCCTCGAGAAGGGGCTGCAGCGGACCGAACCCGAGAACGCGATCCGCGATGGTGTCCGCCCACTGGCCGGCGTGGCGAGGCGAGGCAACGGACAGGAGTCGCTCGGCCTCGGCCGTGATGTCCGGGCGTCGCAGTGGCGCTTTGCCCGCGGCGATGTCACCGATCACCCGGTCGATCACGCCCATGGCATGCTCCAGACCGGGGCCCAGGCCCGGACCCAGCGCGCACCGGGCACGGCACGGCCGGCAATCATCCGGCGAGCCAACGAGCTGCGGATCCTGGGCAACACCGGCCCCGGGCCGGGCGGACGAAGCCGGGCGGCGACGGGCTGCCACACGGCCGGGCTCTGATCCGCCGCCTGGAGGAGGCCCGGAAGCAAGGCCCGAATCGGGACGGTTGGCCCCACCCACTGCTCCGGAGTGCACCGGACCACCACGGCGGGCCAGGTGGGCGCGAGTGCCTCGATCACCGCCTCACACTCGGAAGGCTGCAGTGGTCCGGAGGAAATCAGCGCCACACCTGCCCTGCCCGGGCTCAGCTCATCGAGCGAGGGCCCATCGGCGGCGATGTCGGCCAACGTCCGACCAGTGGGAGTCCTCAGATCACGGCACAAGTCGATGACGAGTGCGGTTCCTGCCGCCTGGGCCAAGCCCAGGGCCCCCAGAAGCGACAAGACCGGATCGTTCGACTGGACGCCGAGGACCCCAAGTCCGAACGGTGCTCTCCCCACCCCCACCATGGCTCGAACGTATCGAGTCGGTCGACCCCCCACAAGGGGTCTGTCCGTGGTCGACGGGAAGGTCCTTCAGACCACCACCTGCCACGCGAAACCGGCTTCCCGGACCGCGTCGATCAGCCCAGACCCGGACTGGATGCCATCGGGGAGACTATCGATCACCCTCCGATCGAGGAGGAACCCCTCGACACCCCACAACGTGTCACGGCTGAGATAGTGGACGATCTTCCCGGAATCGACCTTCTTGACTGCCTCCGTGATCGGGGTCACCACCAGACCCGGCACATGGGCATCCCCGGCGATGCCCGCCTGGTCCATCAGCCTGCCATCGGCATCGACCAGCAACCGGCCAGTCACCGAGCCTGCCAGGCGGCGGAGATCCTCGGAGGTGACCACGGGCACAAAGGTACCCTCGGAGCGATGACCGACCGGATCATGATCGTGGTGGCAGCCGGGAGCAGTCTCCGTTTCGGCAGCGACAAGCTCATGACCCTGGTAGCCGGGCTTCCCCTGGTCGCACACACTGTGGCCGCGGTTCGAGACCACGTTGACCGTTGCATCCTCGTGTGTCGCGAAGACCAGATCACGGCACTTCGCGACCTCGATCTCGAGGTCGACCTGGTTCCGGGCGGACCGTCGCGCACGGCCAGTGAGATGGCAGGGTTGGGTGCGATCGGTGGCCCCGTCGGCCTGATCGGGGTGCACGACGGGGCAAGGCCCTTGGTCGCGGGCAGCCTGGTCGAGACCCTGTACGAGACCGCGGCTGCGGTGGGAGGGGCGATCCCGGTGAATGAGCCGGACGTCCCTCTCGTGCACCGATCCGACCTCTCTCCTGTCCAGGGAGTTGTCTTCGCCCAAACGCCGCAAGTATTCCGCGGAGAACCTCTTTTCGCTGCATACCTGCACGCGGCCCGGATCGAATACGAGGGCCACGACACGGCTGAGGTGGTCCAGAGA
>JBFYOJ010000104.1:0-5243 GCA_041303885.1 Acidimicrobiia bacterium
GCTCTCCTCGAAAGATTGTCCTATCTTATTGTCAAATGAGTTGTGATTGTAACATCGATGGTAAGACACTGCCCTCTTATGAACCAGTTCCAGGAGAGCGAGCTCGAGCGACGCATCTTGACCCCGGATGCGGTCGCCTTCCTCAACGATCTCGAATTCGAGTTCGGATGGCGGCGGGGACAACTCCTCTCGGCCCGCCAGGTGATACAGCAGCGGATCGACGGGGGTGAGCTTCCCGCCTTCCTCGAAGAGACGGCCGGGATAAGGGAGACCGAATGGCGGATCGCCCCGGTCCCGAAGGACCTCCAGGATCGGCGAGTCGAGATCACGGGCCCGGTGGACGCCAAGATGATGATCAACGCCCTGAACTCGGGGGCGCGGGTGTTCATGGCCGATTTCGAGGACGCCAACTCTCCCACCTGGCTCAATCTCCTCCATGGCCAGGCGAACCTCGTCGACGCCTACCGTCGGGACCTCCGTTTCGAGACCGAGTCGAAGATCTATGCGTTGAACGAGGACACGGCCACCCTTGTGGTGCGTCCGCGCGGCTGGCATCTCGAGGAGAAGCACTTCCTGGTCGACGGCCAGCCGATGTCTGCATCCTTGTTCGACTTCGGTTTGTACATCTTCCACGGCGGGCGGGCCGCGATCGAGGCCGGGACCGGGCCCTATCTCTATCTTCCCAAGCTGGAGTCACACCACGAGGCGAGGCTGTGGAACGACGTGTTCGTTTGGGCCCAGGACCGTCTCGGCATCCCACGTGAGACGATCAAGGCCACGGTGCTGATCGAGACCATCCTGGCCGCCTTCGAGATGGACGAGATCCTCTACGAGCTCCGTAACCACGCCGCCGGCCTGAACGCGGGGCGCTGGGACTACATCTTCTCGGTCATCAAGAAGTTCCGGAATCGGGCCGAGTTCGTCCTTCCCGATCGCTCCCAGGTCACGATGACGGTGCCCTTCATGCATGCCTACACCGAGTTGATGATCAAGACTTGCCATCGTCGCGGCGCCCACGCAATCGGGGGAATGGCTGCCTTCATCCCCAACCGGCGCGACCCGGACGTGACCGATGCCGCCATCGCCGCAGTCACCGCGGACAAGGCTCGGGAGGCCGGCGCCGGATGCGACGGCACCTGGGTGGCCCATCCGGATCTCGTGCCCGTTGCGATGGCCCAGTTCGACTCCGTGCTCGGTGAGCGGCCGAATCAGATCGATCGCCGGCGTGACGACGTCTCGGTCGGCGCCGCGGACCTGCTCGATCTCGACTTCCCCGGCACCGTCACCCGAGGCGGGCTCGAGGCCAATGTCTCGGTCGGCATCCAATACATCGCCTCCTGGCTGGCGGGGACCGGCGCCGCCGGGATCAACAACCTGATGGAGGATGTCGCCACCGCCGAGATCTCCAGATCCCAGATCTGGCAGTGGGTGCGACACGGCGTGAGGACCGAGGACGGTGTTGTCATCACCGAGTCGCTGGTCCGTTCCATCGCCGAGAGCGTCGTTCGCCAGCTCGAGATCGCCGATCACCCGCACCGAGACCAGTTGCCGACGGCACAGAAGCTCTTCGAGGAGGTCGCATTGAGCGAGAGCTTCACCGATTTCCTCACCCTTCCCGCATACGAGCACCTCAACTGACCGGAGACAGACAATGACCCACTTGGCCCAAGAGGCCGGCCGTCTGGCCGATGACTGGAAGACCAACCCGCGTTGGGAGGGCGTGACCCGCGACTACACCGCAGAAGACGTGGTGAGACTGCGGGGAAGCATCCGCGAGCAGTCCACGCTGGCCAATCGGATGGCCATCAAGCTCTGGGAGCTGCTCCAGGCCGAGGACTACGTCAGCGCTCTTGGAGCACTCACCGGGGGACAGGCCACCCAGATGGTCAAGGCGGGGCTCAAGTCGATCTATCTCTCCGGCTGGCAGGTGGCGGGAGACGCCAATCTCACCGGTGAGGTCTACCCGGATCAGTCGCTCTACCCGTCGAACTCGGCGCCCGCCCTGGTGGAGCGGATCAACAACGCCCTGCGCCGAGCCGATCAGATCCATTGGTCCGAAGGCGACACCGGGACCGACTGGTTCGTCCCGATCGTCGCCGATGGCGAGGCCGGATTCGGCGGGGCGCTCAATGTCTTCGAACTGACCAAGCGGTTCATCCAGGCCGGCGCCGCCGGTGTTCATTTCGAGGATCAGCTGGCTGCCGAGAAGAAGTGCGGCCATATGGGCGGGAAGGTCCTCGTCCCCACCGGTCAGCACATCCGGGCCCTGCAGGCAGCCCGCCTGGCGGCCGACGTGATGGATGTGCCGACGGTGATCGTGGCCAGGACCGATGCGAATGCCGCCACTCTGCTCACTTCGGACATCGACGAGCGCGACCGACGCTTCGTGACGGGAGAGCGCACCGGGGAAGGCTTCTACCGGGTGAATGATGGTCTCGATGCTGCCATCGCGCGCGGGCTGTCCTACGCGCCCTCCTGCGACATGATCTGGTGTGAGACCGCGCACCCCGACCTCGACGAGGCCAGGGCCTTCGCCGACGCGATCCACTCCGAGTTCCCCGGCAAGATGCTTGCCTACAACTGCTCTCCGTCTTTCAACTGGTCCAAGCACCTCGATGCCTCGACCATTGCCCGGTTCCAGAAGGAGCTGGGTGCGCTGGGCTACCGCTATCAGTTCATCACCCTGGCCGGGTTCCACGCCCTGAACGCCTCGATGTTCGAGCTGGCCCGCGGATTCGCCGAGGATGGGATGTCGGCCTATGTCGAGCTCCAAAACCGCGAGTTCGCAATGGAGGAGACCGGCTACACGGCGACCAGGCACCAGCGCGAGGTCGGGGCCGGGTACTTCGACCTGGTCAGCCAGGTGGTCTCCGGCGGGAGCGCCTCCACTCTTGCGCTCGTTGGCTCGACCGAAGAGGAGCAGTTCTGAGCTAGACGGCGAGGTTAGATTCCGCCCATGACCCAAGGGCCGACCCCGCCAGACGACGTCTCCGAGCCGACTCCTGAAGACACGGAGACACCGCCAGATCCTGCGCAGCCCCGCGCCGAGCCGCCGGTGACCTCCCAGCCCCCACGGCCGCCGCTGACCCCACCAAACCTCGGACAGCCGACCTCCCAGCCGCCGCAGGCTGCGGCGACGCCGCCCATCCTGGGCCAGCAGCCGCCTTCTTCGGGTATGAGCGGCTGTGCCAAGGCGGCGATCATCGGTGGGGCGATCATCCTGGTGATCGGCATCGGGTTGGTCGTCCTTGTCATCTTCGGGGTCATGCGCTTTGCAGGTGACGTGGAGGAGTCCTTCACGGATCAGCCGTGTGAGTTCATCAGCAGCGACGAGGCCTCCGACGTGATCGGGACGGCCGTGGAGGCAACCTCGGGCGACAGCGCCCTTGGCGCCATCCTCGGCCTCATCCGCGACACCCGTCTGCTCGGTGACGCACCGTCTTGCTTCATCACCAGCGAGGACTCGACGGTGCAGATCTGGATCTCGGTCCATGACGGGAGCGACGCCGCCGAGGTCTTCGCAGCAGGGGCGGCGGTGGCGGAGGGGCAGGTGGTCTCCGAGGAGACGACCGATTCGGGGAGCATCACTGTCGAGACCGACGCCTTCCGCGGCGAGGACGTCGTCGGGCTGGGGACGGAGGCGTTTTGCGTCGACATCGGGATGACCGTGTCCGGAGGGGTCTTTGCCCGTTCCGATGATCGGGTGGTCTATGTCACCGCCCTCGCCCTCTCCGAGAACCAGGGCTCCGAGGTGTTCGACAATGAGCTCTGCGAGAGGACGGTGCCCATCGCAGAGGCCCTGCTCGGTTGAGGCCGGGGTTTGGGCATGCGGGTGATCGGGAAAGTAATCTGAACTCCCGGAAGCCGTGCACGCGCCGGAGGAGAACCGCATGAGCATCGTCCACGTGGTGGGCACCGGAACCATCGGTGAGCCCCTTATCGGGCTCCTCGCCGACAACAAGGCGCACTTCGGGATCGACGAGGTCACCTTCCACAAGCGCACGCCACTGCTCACCGAACGCGCCAAGGTCGCCGACCTCGAGGGCCGGGGGGCGGTGCTCGCAGTCGACGATGAGCGCTTCTCGACCTTCGAGGAGCTCGGCCACGCACCGAAGTACGAGTCCCGGGAGGCGATCGAGCGGGCGACGGTCGTGATCGATTGCACCCCGGTCGGCAACAAGATGAAGGACGAGTACTACAGCAATGCCAAGGGCCCGCGGGGCTTCATGGCGCAGGGCTCGGAGTTCGGGTTCGGGAAGATGTACGCCCGGGGGATCAACGACGACGCGCTGGTGACCGGAGAGGACAGGTTCCTGCAGATCGTCTCCTGCAACACCCACAACATCGCCGCCCTGATCAAGTCACTTGCGATCGACGCCAACGGGACCAATCACCTCGAAGACGGGCGCTTCCTCTGCATGCGGAGGGCCAACGACATCAGCCAGGATGCCGGGTTCGTGGCCAGTCCCACGGTCGAGGCTCACAAAGACGAGCGGTTCGGCACGCATCACGCACGTGACGCCCACATGCTGTTCGAGACACTGGGCTACGACCTGAACGTCTACTCCTCGGCGGTCAAGCTCAACACCCAGTACATGCACTCCATCCAGTTCTCGCTCCAGCTCGACGAGAAGATCACGGTCGACGAGGCCAAGGAGCGGCTCGTCGCCAACACGCGGGTGGCGGTTACCTACAAGAAGTCGGCCAATCAGGTGTTCTCCTTCGGACGTGACCACGGTTACTACGGGCGGATCATGAGCCAGACCGTTGTGGCCCTCGAGACTCTTGCGGTCCGCAACGGGAACGAGGTAGTCGGCTTCTCGTTCACTCCTCAGGACGGGAACCCGCTTCTGTCGACGGTTGCCGCCATGCTCTGGTACCTCGACCCCGGCACACTCGACAACCGGATCGACATCCTGCGGCGCTACCTGTTCCGCGAGATCTGATGCAGGCGAAGGCAGAGACCTTCGCCGAAGAGGCAATCCGGGCTGTCGGGCGTCACGACGTGGCCGGTGCCCGCATCGCGGTGGCTCAGGCATACGACCTCGATCATGCCCTAGGCGCCCTGGTCGATGCCGTCCACCTTGCATGTGCGGAGATCGAGGAGGAGGGGGAGGTCAGCATCTCGACCTGGAACGGCTTGGCCGATGCGGTGCCCTCGGCCACGTTGGTGGCCGTGGTCGAGTCGAGCCGGGGTTGAGAGCCCCCCCGGGCGCGGCTGGACTTCGGCCTTCGCACAGGGG
>JBFYOJ010000105.1:0-15524 GCA_041303885.1 Acidimicrobiia bacterium
CCGGTACTGTCCCGACGACTACGTCACCCGAGGACAGATGGCAGCCTTCCTGAAACGCGCTCTCGGTGGATAGCGAACCCGGCATCTCCCTGACTGTCAGCGAGGTCTCCGATCTCCTCGGGGTGCTCCAGGAGAGGTTCGGCTGGGCGGAACCCTGCGATCAATTCGAGTCGGTCGAGACCTGGGAGCGGCCCCGCTCCGGATCGGCCTTCTACCGGATGAAAGGCTCCCCCGCCGGGCCCGACCTGGTGGTCAAGATCGTCCCGTCATGGAGACCGGGGATCCCCGAGCTCGCTTTCCGGGCCATGATCGAGCTCGATGACCTGATCACCTCGAAAGGGATTCAAGGCACCCACGGCATCCGTCCCCTCGCCTGGTCCGATCATCCCCCCGTCCTGGTCATGCCATACGTCGAGAGCCTCGATGTGGTCTCCATTCTGCGCAACCCCGATCACCAGGCGTGGAAGAGCGGAGACCTGGAGAGGTGGATGACACACGCCGGCTCGGTCCTCGCCGCCTATCACCAGACCACACCGCCCGGCTGGCAGCCGGATCTCGAAGAAGCTGAGACCGAGGTGCGCAGGCTTGCCCGGAAGCTAGGGGTGGACTCTTTGACGACCGACCAGGTCCTTGCCATGGCCGATTGGCGTGGCCGGGCCCGGCGTCGATATGGCGACTTCGGCCCCGGGAACTTCCAGGGAGCACCTGATGGTGCCCTCTATCTGCTCGATCCACCCATCGAGCATCACACCTCGGTGATCCACCGTGACATCTCCAATTTTCTCTTCGAGATGCGCCGGCAACTGGCCGGCCGGGGATTCACGCCCAGCAAGCCGGTCAGAGGCTGGTTCCCCGATCTCCGGGACCGGTTCCTTCACGGATACGTGACCGCAAACGACGGGCCGGTGTTCGGTTCTGCCGACGAGGCCCTGATCGCCCTGTTCGAGGTGAAGCGGGCGGGGGCATTGGCCCGGAAGCGATTGCCCCGAAGAGCCGGCGATGCGGCATGGTTTGCCCGACTGGCAGTGAGGAGACGCCGCGACCTGGCCAGAGCGGCACGGCATGAGGGGCGGCTGTCTAGCCGTTGAAGAAGGGCTCGATCTCGGTCACGGACCCGTCACCGGTGAGCTGGAAGACGCTCCCATCCTCGTTCTGGACCCGAAACACCGAGTCCGGCTCAGCCACGACGATGTCGAAGTCCGCCGGCTCGAGGCCGCAATTGATGAAGTCGTAAGCCCCGGGCAGGCTGTCGTCTTCCTCAATCTCGACCCGACCGAAGTCGCAGTCGATGAAACGGACCGGCTCCTCCAACTCGGTGCGATGCTCGGCGACGAACAGGGTTGACCCATTGGTCACGATGTTGCTCCAGATCTGGGTGTCGGCGTGCTCGGCCTCCTCCCCCAAGGCGTGTGAGACGACGGCGCCCGACTCGTTCTCGAGCAGGGTCAGGTTGCGGTACTGATAGGCGTTCTCGTAGGCCCCGTGGTCCACCCCGACCCAGGAGTTGTAGTAGGCGGTGAACCCGTCGATCACGTGATGCTCGGGGTTGTTCTGCCACACGAAGATGCCGTTGGCCTGGTTGTTGTGTGCGATGTTGTTCTCGAAGGTCCACACCGCCCGTGAGCTTTCTGGCCAGAGGAACCCGGACCGATCCTCGCCCCCCTGGACGCCGACCGCGACCGAGTTGGTCACGGTGAGGTTCTCGCCATCGCCCAGGAAGAAGCCGGTCAGCCGGAACCTGTTGCCGGCATCTCCGAGGTCCAGGCCGGCCACCACCGCCCGGTCCCAGACGATGTCGTGGCTGGCGTTGATCGGGCCGTCCTCGTCGTCACCGGGCGGGTCCCACCAGTAGGCCTCGTTGAGGACGTTGAAGGCGATCGTGTCCCGGAAAGTGATCCCGTTGGAGGCGTGCGGGACGAAGGCGTGATTCCCGGCATCTCTGATCACGACACCTTCGATCAGCGAGCCCCTGCTGCCTTCGCCACACATGTGGATGTGAATCCCGTACCGGCCGGTGACATCCGACTCGCCGAGCCTGGGTGCCACATACCGCAATGCCGCGTACCTGATCGTCTGTGGCCGGGTGGAGCGGATGAAGACGTGGGTGAAGCCGTCCTCCGTTCCCTCGATCCGGACGTTCCTGGTCAGGTTGAGCAACTCGGCCGGGTATTCGAGGTCGTTGGCCGGCGGAGTCGCAGTGACCGACTCGAAGCCGGTGTAGTCCCCCGGCGTATTCGGTGCGGCCATGACCTCGTCACCGGCCCAGGCCGGGTCGTACTCGTACCCCCAGGCCTGCTTCTCCTCGCCCTCGATCAGCAACTGCCCGTCGCCCATCACCCAAAGCCCGACGTCGCTTGGCACGGGGTCCATCCCACCGCCGACGAACACCGACTCGTCGACTCCTTCGAAGCGGAGAACGTGCTCGACGTCCCCTGAGGCCGGCTGCATCACCAACTCACCCAGGACCTCGACGTTCCCCGACGCGGTCAGGGTGATGCTCTGCTCCGGATCGAGGACCCAGGACTCGTCGGCGGGGATGACCACCCCGTCGGGGTACGACTGGTCCTCGGTGATCATCACAGTCTCCCGGACGATCGGCTCGGGAGAGATGGTCGAGGTCGCCTGATCGTGGCCGGTGGTGTTGGCCCCGTCGGAGGTCGAGGTCGACTCCGAACCCTCCGAGGTCGTCGACCCGGCGCCCTCGGTGCAGGCTGCGACCAGCAGGACCAGGGAAAACAGAGCTCCCTGGATCCTCCGGGGTCGCTTGACCATCAGGGCTCAGCCCCCGAGGGCGCGTTTGAGGAAGGCGGCCATCTGACCCCTGGTGACATAGTCGTCGGGGCAGAATCTGTTGTTGGTCGGCGGGTTGCAGCCTTGGGTCAACCCGGCCTGGGCGAGTCGCTCGATGGCCCCTTCGAACACGCTGGCGTTGTCGTCACGGAACCGATCCGGCCCGTCGTAGGCAGGGAGGTCGAAGGCTCGTACCAGGAAAGCCGCCATCTGACCTCGAGTCACGAATCGGTCTGGGCAATACCGGTCGTTGGTCGGTGGATTGCATCCTTGGGTGACCCCGGCAGTGGCTAGCCGGTTGATGGCGGTCTCGAAGGTATGACCCTCATCGTCGTCGAAGTAGTCCCTTGCCACCGCCGAGTAGCCGTGGGCCCGGACAAGGAAAGCAGCCATCTGACCTCTGGTCACCCTGTCGTTGGGGCAGAACATGGTGTTGGCGGGCGGATTGCAGCCCTGAGTGATCCCCTCTTCTGCCAACCAGACGATTGCGTCCTTGAACACACTGTTCGAGATGTCGGTGAACCCACCCGGCGCCGGTCCGGGGGTTCCGGGCACAGTCCCGTTGTAGAAGGCAGCGATGGGAGTCACCGCCCCGGTCCCGGTCAACCGATAGGCCGTCCCGTTGGATCGCTGTACCCGGAACACGTCGTTGGGGTCAGCCTGGGCCAGGTCGAAGTCGGACGGCTCCAGCCCACAACGGATGAAGTCGTAGGCACCGGCAACGGCGCCCTGATCGTTGACGTCCACCCTGCCCAGGTCGCAATCGACGAAACGCACCGGTCGCTCCAATGGTCGGGCATGCTCGTCGATGTAGAGAGTCCCACCGTTGGTCTTGACATTGGCCCAGATCTGGGTGTCGGTAAACCCGTTGTCACCCGGCTCGCCAAGGGCGTGGGAGTGGATCGCCACCCCGTTGCCGAGCAGGGTCAGGTTCTTGTACACGTAGGAGTTGGTGTACGCCCCGTGTTCGATCCCGGCGTGACCGTTGTAATAGGCGAGGAAGTTGTCGATCACGTGGGGCAGCTCGTTGTTCTGCCAGACGAAGATGCCATTGACCCCGTTGTTGTGGGCCCGGTTCTTGTTGAAGAACCACGTCCCCTGTGAGTCCTCCGGCCAGAGGAACCCGGATCGGTTCGCTCCGCTCTGCGCCTGGACGCCGACCGCGACCGAGTTGGTGATGACCGGGTTCTCCCCCGCCCCCAGGTAGTAGGCGGTGAGCCGGTGGTTGTTCCCCCCGCTCGCCTGGGTCACCCGGGCGGCAACGGTGCGATCGAAGACGATGTCGTCCGATTCGTTCATCATCCCGCCGGCCGGATCATCCCACCAGTAAGCCTCGCCCCGGACGTTGTAGGCGATCGTGTTGAGGAACTTGATCCCGTGCGAGCCGTGCGGGACGAAGGCGTGGGCCTTGGTGTCCCTGATCACCAACCCGTCGACGACCATCCCCCTGGTCCAGTCGCCGTTCATGTGGATGTGAAGCCCGTAACGACCGGTGGAGTCGTCACTGCCCGGAATGACGGCCGGGTCGGGGCCGACGTAGCGGAATGCGGCGTTCTTGATGGTGGAAAGGGCGCTCGACCTGATGAAGACGTGGGTGTATCCGCTGGGTGTGCCCTCTACCCGGACGTTGCGGGTGAGATTGAGCAGCTCGGTGCTGTACCCGAGGGCGTTCTTTGCCGGAGTGGAGGAGACCGCGGTGAATCCGCTGGTGTTGCCGGGTGTGTTGGGGGCGGCGAGCACCTCGTCTCCGGCCCATGAGCTCTGATAGGTGTAGGACCAGGCCGGCTTCGACTCACCCTGCAGGGTGATGCGGCCTCCACCGACAACCCACAGACCCACATCGGAGGCGATGGGATCCATGCCCCCACCGACGAAGTTGGCCTCGTTGATCCCGGTGAACCGGATGATGTGGTTGATGTTGCCGTTCGCCGGCTTCATCACCAGGGTTCCCCGGACGATGATGTTGCCGCCCGAGGTGATCGTGGTGTTGGCGTTGGGGTTCAGGGTCCAGGTGTCTCCGGCCGGCACGGTGAACCCGTTTGGGTAGTTGCCCGAATTGAGGGTCTGGTTGGCTGCGGACGCCCTGTTGGCGACCCCCACCACCACGGCGACCGAGACTGCCACTCCGATCAGGGCCAAGGACAGACGCCGTTGCTGAGACGTGAGAGAGAAAGGCGACCGACCTGTGGTCGTCGCCGGGTTTGATCTGGTCACCGGCCTGATTCCTCCTCGGTTGGCTGGGTGCCAGTCCCCTGTCGGCCCAACGTGGCCACCGACATCCGCGAATGGCCAGCATAACCATCACCACGGCCTGTGCGTTTAGCCACGCAGAGTGCTTGAACGACCCCTGGACCGGGTCGCCTCCACGGTTAGTCTGTCGCCAGGACCTGGGAGGAGTTCATGGATCGGGAACCACAGTCTCGTGATCACGTGGGGGCGTTGAAGAGGCTCCTCATCTACGTCTTCGTCCCGCTGGCCCTGGTGCTGCTCGTTGCGCTTGCCACCGCCTATATCAGGGATATCCCGGTCACCGACCTGCTCCGCGACCCGAGCGCAGTGTTGGATGGCCCGTTCTACGTCGGGTTGTTCTCCACCGCCGGGATCGCCCTGTGGTCGGCTGCAGCCGCTATGTGCCTGCTGACCATGGCCACGGGTGCAACGGGTGCCGAGCGGTCGCTGCTGGTCGCCGGGGCGGTGATCAGCCTCATCCTGGGCGCCGACGACGGATTCCTCGTCCACGAGACACTCAAGAACGCGGTCGGCATTCCCTCCCCGGTGACCATCGCCATCTATGGGATCGTCGCGGTCCTCCTGCTCCGGCCGGCCTGGGGCTACCTGATGAGCCGACCGGATGTCGTGGTCTTCTTCGCAGCGTTGGTGCTCTTCGCCATATCGGCCGGACTGGACGCCGCCGGAGAGCTCGGCCTCCCCACGCCGCCCCTGTCGGCGGTGGTCGAGGACATGGCAAAGTTCCTCGGGATCGCGACCTGGGCCACCTTCTTCGCCTGGTTCTGCCGTGATCTGATCCGGCTGCGGGTGGTTCCGGAAGCAAGCTCCTCGCTAGCTCACACTGCGGAAGGCTCCGAGCCCTCCTGAACAGCCAGCTCCCATCAGGCTCCTATTGATAGGAGTCGGAGACCAACGACCACGGACTCCCTGTGGAGTGATCGATCCAGATCACCAAGGTCCGCAGAGCGGTGATGAACAATCCGACCAACCCGAAGACGAAGACACCGATGGAACCAAGGCTTGACCCGACGACGGCCACTGCAGTCAGGAACAGCGTCGCTGCGAGATGGACTCTGAGCCGCCGGCGAGCTCGACGCTGCCGTTCCATCTGATCCGCAATTCGCTTCATCTCCTGGAGCGAACCACCGGTCCGCACCACCTCGGAGGAAACTAGCCCGGTGGCTGGAGCCTGATTCGGGCGCCGGCTGAGCACCCAGAGCTGAGGGGCGGCGAGCTCTATCTGGTATCGACCGGCGATCCAGCCGTCCAAGGTCTCGATCCAGGCAAGGCGACCCATGTCGCACTCCTCTCGACCAACAGACTACCCGAATTGATCTGCATCTCCCCAGGAACCGAGGAGACGATGATGACGTCGAATCTCAGGACAGAGGAGATCCCGTGACGCCACGTCGGGTGAGTGCGTTCGTCCTTGCCTTGATGCTCGCCCTCGGCCTCGTGGTCCAGGGCGCGCTTCCGGCCCACGGTTGCAGCTGCGCCATGCCCGACCCATACGGCGGACTGGCCGAGGCCGACGGTGGCTTCGTCGGCACCCTGGTCGACGTCGACCGAGGCCTCACACCGATCACCGACACGGGGCAGTTGATCGACTTTCATTTCCAGGTCGAGGCGTCCTTGAAGGGCGACATCGGCGAGGAAGTCGTCGTGAAGAGCGCGTCCAATGGAGCGGCATGTGGGATCGAGCTCCCGGTCGGGGAAAGGGCCGGCTTCCTCCTCACCCTGGAGGGGGGCGAGTGGCACGGAAACCTGTGCTGGACCATCGACGCCGACGCCCTGCTCACCGCCGCCGAAGGCCCGCCCGAGCCGCTCCAAGGCTCGCCGCCACACCTGATGGTGGCCACCCAGATGGGAGATGCGGGCATCGTCGCTATCGACCGGCAGGGTCGGATTGTCGGATACGGGGAGGGGCCGGAGCCGCTGCTGGTCAGCACATGTCCCGCCGACGAGACGTTCATAGGCATGACACCGGACAACACGATCAAGGTCTGGTCATTCACAGATCTCGCCGTGGTCGACGAGTACCGGCTCGATCCCGAGACCGCGCCCTGGCTCAGCCATCTGATCTGTGCCGGGCCTGGTGGCAATCCGTTATTGGCGATCTCGACACTGTCCGGAGTCGATCAGTCGTCTCTGATCCGTCATGCAGACCTGGCCACCGAGGTGCTCGTCGAGGACGTCGAGTGGCTGGTGGCGACCGCGTCAGGCCCGGTTGCGATTGGAAGTGACGGATCGATACTCGCCGTTGACCCGGATACCGGCGATCTCACCGAGTTGGCAGAACCAATCGGAGACATCCACGGACAGTTGGTCGCGGTGGTTCCCTCGCCTGATGGATCCCACCTGGCCGTGAGCGCGGTCGACTGGACTGCCACCCCGCAACAAGGCAGAGCATTCATGATCGACACCGACGCCGGGACCACGATCGGGATCAACACCGAGTGCGACGTGTACCCGGTCTGGCTAGACAACGAGCAGGTCCTCATCTGGGACACGTGCGTGACCGATGTGCCGAGTATCTACACGACTGATCTACAACTCGTCGGAGAAGGAGCGCCGTCCGACCTCGCTTACTGGGGATGGACCGTCACCGACGAGGACGGCGCCGTGTTCTATCCAGGCGAGTTCGGTCTGAACGTGATCGAGCCCGGTGAGGAATCGGGAACGCAATTCGGCCCGAGAATGGGCTATCCGTCGGCGGCGTTGCTGGTGCCAGAGATGGCCCGACTTGCCTGGTCCGGATCGGGGTTCACACCGGGTGAGACAACCCCGACCACCTTCGTCGAGATCCCCGCCCCTGGCGAGATACCGCCCGAGCAGTCCGGCAGCTTCGACTCTCCCCTCTGGTTCGTGATCCTGGGCTCAGCGCTCGTCGCTGGAGTGTTCTGGCTGCTTCTCGCCAACACCGGAGAGTCGGAGGACCGGCGCCCTCGACCTGAGGATCAGACCGCCTAGGACGACCAGACCGGTGACGATGAGGACGAGCCCGACAACTGCGAGCGTCTGTTGTGGTTCGGTCAGCGGGGGGTAGTCCTCGTTGCCGATCATCGCTCCCTGGGAGAAGAGCAGGAGCCAGAAGAGCGCGCCAGGGATCATGACTGCCCCCACAACCCGCAGACCAGGGATGGAGACGGCACCCACCGCCATCAGGAGGATCCCACCCGCGAACAGGGGCAGCCCGAGCGGGGTTCCGACCGCGGCCACGATGGCACCGGCACGCCAGACGTGACGCGGCCAGCCGTCAATGGGCAGACGGGAGACGAGGACCAGGCCGGTGATCAACGTGATGATCTGGGCACCGTGGAAGGCCAGTTGCAGGGACCACGGCTCGATCAACGTCTGCTCCGCCTCCGTGGCGGAGAAGATCCAGAAGGTGAAGAACATCAGGCTCCCCGCGATGAGGGCAAACCCGGTGAGGCGGGAACGTTCGCTTCTCATACCCGTACCGACGAGCGAAGGAGCGGTTTGGGTGACGTGGTGGGCGTTGACGGACTCGAACCGCCGACCCCTGCCTTGTAAGGGCAGTGCTCTAGCCAACTGAGCTAAACGCCCGTCTTTCGCGCCAGAACCGTTCAGGCACGGCGCTAGAACGGTGAAAGTCTAAGAGATATAGGTCGTTCAGCCCATTCAACATCCTGGGGAAAACGGTCGATAACACCCATTGACAATCCCCAAGAGTGGCCGGGTGGGTTCCTACCCTGGCCGGAGGTCATGAACCGCATGGGCAGAAGCAGCTCAATCGAGCGAGAAGTCAGCGACGAGGCGATCCGCCAGTATCTGGATGGGATCGGCACGTACCAGCTTCTGAGCGCCGACGACGAAGTCCGTCTCGCCAAGGCGATCGAGACCGGGCGCAAGGCCGATCTCGCCCTCGAATCGGAGACCGATCCGGTCAAGCGGCGAAAGCTCGCCCAGATGGTGCGGGCCGGAGAAGAGGCCCGCCAAACCTTCATCCGCGCCAACCTCAGGCTGGTCGTGTCCATCGCCAAGCGTTACGGGCACGCCCGCCTCCCCTTCCTCGATCTGGTCCAGGAAGGGAACCTCGGCCTGATCCGCGCCGTCGAGAAGTTCGAGTATCGCAAGGGTTTCAAGTTCTCCACCTATGCAACCTGGTGGATCCGTCAGGCGATCACCCGAGCGATCGCCGACAAGAGCCGGACGATCCGGGTGCCGGTCCACATGATGGACACCATCACCCAGATGCAGACCGCAGAGGGCAACCTCACCAAGCGGCTCGGTCGCAAGCCCACCGACGAGGAATTGTCCGAGGAGTCGGGCCTCACCGTGGAGAAGATCCGCGAGGCGAGGAAGGTGGCACCGGAGCCGGTGTCGATATTCGAGCCCGTGGGCGACGACAACGCCATGCTCGGTGATTTCATCGAAGACCTCGAGGCTGCCGCCCCGTTCGAGTTGATCGCCTCCAAGCTCAACATCGAGAACCTGCAGTTCGTGCTGGAGCGTCTCACCGAGCGCGAGCGCACCATCATCGAGATGCGCTACGGGTTGGGCAACCAGGAGCCGGCGACCCTCGATGAGGTGGGACGGCATTTCAATGTGACACGGGAGCGCATCCGCCAAATCGAGGCCAAGGCCCTCGCCAAGATGCGTCACCCGTCGACTCCCGGAGGTCTCCGGGAGCTGGCTGTCTCCTGATCTCAGGCAGACTTCACCTGCTCCCAGAGCTCGCGGGTATCGGCCTCGATGGGCAAATGCGCCTCTGATTGACGGGGACGGCCCCGCGTCCGGCGCCGGTGGTAGGGCTGGCCATCCCAGAAGATGACACCACCCCAAACCCCCCATTCGTGACGATCGCGCAGGGCGATCTCGAGACACAGGACCTTGACAGGACACCCGCCACAGATCCGCTGCGCCTCGGCCAGCTCGCTCGGCTTCTCCGAGAAGAACAGCTCGTGGCTGCCCTCCTGGCTACATCGCCCACTTTCCTGTAGTTGTCGTAGATGAACTTCCATTTGTCGATTTCCTCGTCTTGTTGTGGTTGTGGCGGGAAAAAGAAAGCCGCCGGGTGCTCCGGCGGCCTCACAACAGACTGTTGCTGGTTGTCACATCATGTGACCTGAGGCCGCCAGTTGGTGCTCGGCTCGCCGCCGAGGGCAGCGGGCGCGGGCGCGCGAAAACGCATTGCCTTCCCGGTGGGGATCATCATCCGCTGCTTCACCATTGGTACCTCATATCTTCGACGGCCCAAGAATGCCCTCTCAACCGGCATCCGTCAAGGCAATTAGGCGTCACGCTCCCGTAACGGTCGACCCGGTAGGTTTCAGTCGTGGAGAAAGCCTCACCCTGGTGGAGCAAGAAATGGGTCTGGTGGGGTGCACTGTCGCTATCGGTGGTGGCACTGGTTGGCTTGCTGGTGCTGACACTGACGTCGGGCAATGCCGCCATCGCCTACGTCGTCGCATCTGGCATATGGGCACCCCTCGGGCTGATGATCTGGTATCGCAAACCGGATCACCCAATGGGGCCACTCATCACCATGGTCGGGCTTCTCTCGCTCTCAGTCGTCCCGGGCTTTCTGATGGGAGCGGTGTTCGAGCAATTCGAGGCGACTCTCCCACAACGCGCCTGGCCCATGATCTTTGGTTTGGCCCTGTCCGGCGCGTACACATATCTCTTCCTGATCGCCATCCTTCTGTTTCCGGATGGTCGACCAACAACCACTGCTCAGCGAGGGTTGACATGGCTATCGGTACTCGGACTCGGAATCGCAACCGTGTCCGGGTTTCTCTCGGAGCCGCTCGGCCCGCTCCCCCACCCATTCGCCCCGGCCGACCTGGCTGCGACCGCGCGCTCTGTGTACGACTTCATGGTGGAAGCCTATGGATTCGTCCTTCTCGCAGTCATCGTCAGCAAATACGTCGACTACCGGAAAAGCCAATCGATCAGGCGAACCCAGCTCAAGTGGCTCGTATATGTGCTCGGTGTCTATCTCGTCTTCACCATTGTCACGTTCGGTGTGATCGGAACGGAAGGCTTCAACCTGACAGGGTTGATCCTCGACGCCATGTTCACCGGTCTGATCCCCCTCGCGATGACAATCGCCATCCTGCGTTATCGCCTGTATGAGATCGACCGTCTCGTCTCCCGCACTGTCTCCTACGCCGTGGTCGTCATCATCATCGCCGCCGTGTTCGCCGTTCCGGTGATCCTCATCCCTACCGCTATGGGAGGGTCGAGCGACCTCGTGGTAGCCGGTGCAACCCTCGCCGCCGCCGCCGTCTTCAATCCGCTGCGGCGAAGCATCCAGAATCGTGTCGACATGCGGTTCAACCGGCCACGCTATGACGCCGCCCGGGAAATCGAGGAGCTTGCCACCCGGCTCAACACCTCTCCGGCCACCGAGCCTCCGGTCGGTGAGACAATCGGCCTGGTCACCCGTATCTTCGAACCGACCATCGTCGGCGTTTGGCTGCGAGGCTGACCCGCGTCATGAGCGACACCCTCGACCTATGGGACTATCGGCGCCGGGTCGACGAGATCTATGGCCGGGTCAGGGAGGCGGCGCCAGGGCGCCAGACCTGGGCTGCCTGGACACGGGATCGTGACGAATTGTTCGCCTCTCATCCCCAGTCGCCCATCGAAGACCGAGCCGTCTTTGCCGGTCTCCCCTATTTCCCATACGACCCGGCGTGGCGGACGATCGCGCAGTTCACACCCGTGCCCCACGAGGCAACGGTGATCGAGGATTCGGCGGTTGGGACTGCGCAGTTCTTCAAGGTGGGCATGGTCGACTTCGAGGTGAAGAGCCGTCGCGGATCGCTCGAGGTCCTATGGCTCGATGCGTACGGTGGCGGCCTCTTTCTCCCCTTCCGTGACCTGAGCAACGGTCACACGACCTATGGCGGGGGCCGGTATCTCCTCGACACGATCAAGGGAGCCGACCTCGGCCACGAGGGCGACAGCATCGTCCTCGACTTCAACTACAGCTACCACCCGTCCTGCGTCCACTCCCCCCGGTGGTCGTGTCCGCTCGCCCCTCCCGCAAATCACCTGGCTTTTGCGGTCGAAGCCGGAGAGAGACTGCTCCCAGGCTGATCCGCCGTTTCCAGCCACGTAAGGTAGAGACGTGTTCAGATTCATCTTTCGACTGGTACGCATTGTGTTTGTCGCCTTTCTCGGCGCGGCATTGGCAGCCAAGTTCTTCCTCGAGTCCCATGCCGGGGAAGAGACCCAGGAAATCGACCTAGTCAACATCTTCGGCGGGCAACAACTCGTCTCCTCCGCCTCTCCGTTCTTCGGAGGGAAGATCACAAACGCCTTCGGAGGGACGGTTCTAGACCTGCGGAAGGCGACGCCCGCCCCCACGGGCATCTATCTCGACGTCCTGGTGGCGTTCGGAGGTCTCGAGTTGGTCATCCCCTACGGATGGAGAGTGGTCTTCGACGGCACGGTGTTCGCTGGTGGATTCGACGACTCGACCGAACCGACCACCGACTCCGACGCTCCTCTGCTCCGCATCGGCGGCCTCGTCACCTTTGGCGGGGTGCGTGCCACCACCCGCTCATCCGTGGAGGCGGTTGCCTGATGTCGGTCACCAGGATCGAGGCGAAGCGCCTCATACCTGGCCGGGGCGAGACCGTCGAGAACGGTGTGGTGATCGTCGGCGGCGCCAGCATCACCTATGCGGGGGCGGCGAATGCCGCACCACCGACCGGAGGCGCGGAGGTGGTCACCACCGACGCCGTGATGCCCGGGCTCTGGGAGTGTCACGGCCACTTCATCGGCACCTACACCGCCAACATCGCAGAGATGCACACCCTCCGACCGCAACTCGGGGCGATGCGGGTGACGGCCGATGCCAACCGGGTTCTGATGGCCGGCTTCACCTCCGTGCGAGAAATGGGCGGAATGGGCACATTCCTGGCCAGGGCGATCGATGAGGGCCAGGTGATCGGCCCGAACGTGTATGCCAGTGGCTCGATGTTGTCTATGACCGCAGGGCATGGCGACGAGCACGGGATGGACCTCGACATCGCTCGATTATCGATCGCCCGCCAATGGGGCGAGGACAACATCTGCGACGGGCCCGACGAGTGCCGGGCAGGGGTGCGGAGGATGTTGCGGCTGGGGGCCAAGGTGATCAAGGTCCACGCCTCGGGAGGCGTGATGAGCGAGTTGGACGATCCGATGCTCCCCCAATTCTCCAAGGGGGAGCTGGAAGCAATCGTCGACGAGGCAACCAGGATGGAGCGTCTGGTCGGTGCCCACTGTCACGGCAAACGCGGGATCATGGCCGCCCTGGAAGCCGGGGTGATGACCATCGAGCACGGTACCTACCTCGACGACGAGGCCGCCGACGCCATGGTCGATACCGGGGCGATCCTCGTCCCGACCCGGTGGATCCTCAAGTACCTCATGGAGGAAGGCGAGAAGAAGGGCATGCCGGAGTACGCCCGGATCAAGGGTGAGGTGGCCTCCAGCCACCATTCCGACGCCATCACCCTGGCGGTCGAAAAGGGAGTGAAGATCGCCATGGGTACCGACATCTGGGCGACGGGGCTCTGGGGCAAGAACGCAGAGGAGCTCGCCTTGATGGTGGAGGTCGGCATGAGCCCTCTCCAGGCGATCGAGGCGGCCACCGCCAACGGCCCCGACACGTTGGGGCCACAAGCGCCGAAATCAGGGCAATTGCTGGAGGGCTATGACGCCGATGTGATCTGCGTCTCTGGGGATCCGAGCACAGACGTGTCGATCCTGGCCAATCCGGAGAACGTGACCCATGTGTTCAAAGCCGGGGTCCGAGTGAAAGGCCCATCTTGATTGCCGAAGCAGGACCAGCCGTGGAGCGACAGCCCCCGGCGGACCGCCGTCTGTTCGCCCTGAGGTGTGCAAATTGATGGTTGCCGAAGGGCGAAGTCCGCCGGCAATATCGAAGTCGGCCGGGGCTGCCGCCGCGTGTCTCGCGCCGCCGGCAAATGAGGAAAGCCGCCGGCAAGGACTCAGACGATCCTTCTCTTGCTCGCCCAGCGAGCCAGCTCGTGCCGATTGGAGAGTTGGAGCTTGCGCAACACCGACGACACATGGGTCTCCACGGTCTTGATCGAGATGTTCAGCTTGCGGGCGACCTGCTTGTAAGCAAAGCCACGAGCGATCAGCCTCAGCACGTCCTTCTCCCGTGACGTGAGCTGATCGAGCTCGGGGTCCTCTTCCGAAGGCATCGCACCGGCGAATGCATCGAGGACGAACCCGGCGAGACGCGGTGAGAACACGGCGTCGCCCCCGTTGATCCGGCGCACGGCGTCGGCCAGGTCGGCCGGCTCGATGGTCTTCGTCACGTAACCCCGCGCCCCGGCCCGGATCATGGCGATCACGTCTTCGGCCTGGTCCGAGACAGAGAGCGCGAGGAATTTCACGTCCGGGTTGGTCTCGGTCACACCTTCGACCACCGCGATCCCGCCGCCATCGGGCATATGCACGTCGACCAGGGCGACATCGGGGTTCAGGTTCCTGATCTCCTCGATCGCGGTGTCCACGTCGTAGCCGCCCCCAACGATGGCGAACTCCTCCGACAGTTCGGCCCTGACGCCGGCGAGGAAGAGACGATGATCGTCCACGAGGTAGACCCGAATGCTCATCCGGCCCCCACCGGCATACGGAGGGTCACCTCGGTGCCCTCACCCGGTTCGGATTCGATCGAAGTCGCTCCCCCGGCTCGCTCTACCCGCGCCTTGATCGACCGCGTGATCCCATGCCGGTCGTTGGCAACCGCACCGGCGTCGAAACCCTTTCCTTGATCGGTCACGTATACGACCAATTCCCCGCCATCTGCCTCGAAATACAGTGAGATTCGGTCGGCGCCAGAATGCTTGGCCGCGTTCACCATCGCCTCGCTCGCCGCTCCGAGCAGCGCACGGGTCGATTCGTCCAGGGGGTGGTCACCGACCACCACAACCTCGATCGGGACCTGATGGTCGGCCTCGATGCGCCGGGCAGCCGCCTTGAGCGCGGTCGACAGTTGGTCTGCACCCTCGACGGGCGAGTTCCCGTAGAGCCAATCGCGCAGCTCGGCTTCCTGATGACGGGCCAGGATCGACATCCGAGCCGGATCATCGCTGCGCTGGATCAGGGCAAGGGTCTGTAGCACAGAGTCGTGGAGGTGGGCAGCCATCTCCGCCCTCTCCTCCTGGCGTATCCGTTCCCGCCGCTCGGTACCCAGATCGCGGGCGAGGCGAGTGACCCATGGCCCGAAGGCAACGAGGATCCCTACCCCGGTGAGGGCCACCGCCAGCACCACCGGACCGATGTCGTAGAGGGGGCTCACGTTGGAGCTGAACACCGCAAGCCCGCCCACCAGGAGGCCGATGCCCACGATCATGCGCAATCTCCCTGGCCGCTCCACCGTCGGATCGACCAGGGAGGCCAGAGGGCCGGGCATGCTCCGGTCGGTCAATGCGGCCGTTCCGAAGGAGAGAGCGCCGACTGTGAGCACCAGGGCGTTGGACGGCCACCAGCCGATCACCCCGAGCAGGAAC